>NZ_JANRMI010000001.1:600000-900000 GCF_029531655.1 Bdellovibrio svalbardensis | reverse complement strand
TTCCACGAACTTGCCGACGACGCCTTTTTTTCTAAGCATTTGCGTGACCGTTAAAACCAAGTCCGTGGCGGTTGCACCTTCATGCAGCTTTCCCTCTAGGCGGAAACCAATTACTTCGGGAATCAACATGCTCAGTGGTTGCCCCAGCATCACGGCTTCGGCTTCGATGCCACCAACCCCCCAGCCTAATACGGACAAGCCGTTGATCATCGTGGTATGACTGTCAGTCCCCACTAAAGTATCTGGAAATGCATATTCTCCGTGATGGCCTTTGGCATGCCAGACTGTTTTGCCCAGATATTCCAAATTCACCTGATGGCAAATACCCGTCCCCGGAGGAACCACCTTGAAATTACGAAACGCACTCTGCCCCCATTTCAGGAAAACATAGCGTTCATGATTTCTTTCAAATTCCATTTTTACGTTTTCATCAAAGGATGTGGGCTTGGCAAAAGAGTCCACCATCACAGAGTGATCTATGACCAGATCGACCGGCACCAGAGGATTTATTTTCGTGGGGTCCCCGCCTAAGGATTTCATCGCATCTCGCATCGCCGCGAGGTCGACCACGGCTGGAACTCCGGTAAAGTCTTGCATCAAAACGCGCGCGGGAAAGAAAGAGATTTCACGAGACAAAGACTCTTTGCTCAAGCTAAGCAAAGAATCGATATCTTCTTTTGTTACGTGAACTCCATCTTCATGGCGGAGTAGATTTTCAAGAAGCACGCGCAAGGAAATCGGCAGCTTTTTGAGATTTGGATGAGAAATCTTCTGTTGATTGAAGATCGTGTACTCTTTGGAACCAATTTTAATATTTTCTTTTGTCTTGAAACTGTTTTTTGACTGAACCAGCATGAGAGGGTCCTCCCCGCTCAATTCCACTCTCCACGAAGGAACTTATCAAGCCAAAAGGCGGCGATTTGGGTTTTCACATCACTGACTTTTCCCTCTTGCACTAATTGCATTAAATCTTTGGGATCCACTTCCGTGACCTCCAAAAATTCTCCGTGATCGAGCTTCTGTTCAACATGAGTCAAATCCTTCGCCAGATACAAATCAATATGCTCATCGGAATAGCCAATAACTGGATGTATCGTCGTCAGGAACTTCCAGTCTTTAGCTTCATAGCCAGTCTCTTCCATCAACTCTCTGCGAGCTGTCACCAGACTGTCTTCCCCTTTATCGCGCTTCCCGGCTGGAAACTCCAAGAAAACCTGTTTCAAGGCATGCCGATACTGATGAACCATTACGACTTTGCCATTTGGTAATATTGGGATCATCAAAGCCGCCCCCGGATGCTTTATGTACTCTCGTACATAAGTTCTTCCATCAGGTGCCTGGACTTCGTCTTGTTCAATTTTTAAATAACGGCCTTTAAAGATTTGTCGCGAGGAGAGGATTTTTTCAAACAGATGCTTCATGACAACAGGTTCTCACAGGGACCGTCTTTTGTCGCATTTTTACTGGCCAGGCGAAAGAGGGTCTCGGCCTTCGTCCAAAATAAGTCGTCTGACAGTTGAGAGCCTCTTCAAATTGTATAAATCTTGTAGCTGCTTTTATTCAAACGCTCCCCCGGCGACGCCGGTTGGGACTATCAGGAGAACCTATGAAAATGCTAGGAAAGGCAGCTCTTTTTGCCGGCACAATGTTACTTATTTCCATGTTGTCACTTCAAAGCGCCAATGCTGCCCGCGCAGGTGGAGGCCTGAGTCGCTCCTCTATTGGTGGTGATTCCTCACTTGGGATTGGATTTTCAGTGGTGACGGCAGGTCAGAATGATTTGAACTCTGCGATTGATGCCGCTCACTACTCTGCTGGCGCCGACACAAAAAATTTAGGTTCTGCTTACGAGTTTTATGCAAACTGGATATATCGTTTTGCTTCTTCCCCTTATGCATTTGTTCTTCGCCCTTCTTATTTCACGCAATCATCCACCGGCTCTGGTACAGGTGGAAGCTTTGATTACAAATTGAATGGGTTCACAGTTTTCCCAATTGTGCGTATGTACCCGCTTGAAAATTCATTCATCCACTTTTACATGCAAGCAGGTGTGGGGTATGGCACGTTGAATGGTGAAATTACTGCTGCTTCCGATAGTTTAAAATTCAAGGGAAGTGCCTTTGGAGCGATGGGTGGCATTGGTGTCGACTTTTGCTTTACCGATGCGCACTGTCTGACTATCGAAGGAAATGTTCGCTATCTTCCCATTGAAAGAAATATCTCTGACGGCGGGAACTGTACCAACGGAAGTATTCCCGGTGTTTCTCAATGTGGGGGCAACTCTGAGGTCGAACTCAGTGGAACCGATTTAAGAACAACCATGTCGGGAGTTCAAGGTCTCATCGGATACACAATGAACTTCTAGAAATTACAACGGGAACATATTGGATCAATTAAAGGCATTCCGAGGAATGCCTTTTTCATTTTTACCCTCATGACAATATTGTCATTTGAAACATTGGGCCGACATCTGTAGATAAGTGACCTCACTTTACTCCAGAGGTCTTATGAAAAATATTTTTGCGCTCTTAGTTCTTTCTTTTGCAGCATCTTCATCTTTCGCGATTCCTTGCACCGATGAAGATATTTCTTCAGCCCTGCAAGAGTATATCAATGCCCAGCCTATCTGTTTTTCCCCTTGCGAAGCTGCCAAGGTCTACAGAAATATTTATCAAAAAGGTTTGAGCCTGGTCACAGAGAATTGCTCAACTAAAGACCCCAATGCCCTGTTTGCCCTTCGTGAGCTCAACAAGGCCCTTGCACAAACCAACGACGCCATTCGCGTAATCTGCCACTAGGTTGATATATAAGGTACGACACACATAAAGTGCGTCGTACCTTTTACGCATTTTTAGATTTGGGAAATCGAACCTTCAGAATCGCTCCCTGAATGCCTTGCTCATTTTCGATATTGCCGACCTCTAAAGATCCTCCATGCAATTCTGCGATGGTCTTCATAATGACCGAACCTAAACCTAACGAAAAGTTCAGGCCCGTCCCCTCTTCACGGCGTTTGCGACGCTCCTGACGTTTTCCGAAATTTGCCAAGCCCGCTTGATCCATTCCGGGGCCATCATCGGCAACTGAAACCTCGATATGCTCATCCCGATCAACAATGGCAACCATCACTTTGCTTTTTGCATAGCGAGAGGCATTGTCGACCGCGTTCTTGAGAAGTCGAAGAAGCAAATATGAATCACCCAGAACCATCGCCTGCTGACCGTTGAGACCTTCTGCCGTAAAACTAAAATCTTTTCCCGAGGCCGCGCTGGAACTTTGTCTGAAACGCAGCTCTTGCTGCACCAGACTCGACAGGTCAATGAGATCCGTCGATTTCTTGTAATGAGGTTCGTCCAATTCCGCGATCGTCATGAGTTTCTCAAGCAGCTCTTTAAAGTACTCCACCTCGGCGGTGATCATCGTAAAAACTTCATCGCGATCAGAGTCCGTCATTTTCTTAAAATGGAATTTGAGAGTTTCAAATGACGTCGTCAAACTTGTCAGAGGCGTGCGCAAGTCATGTCCCAGTTCACTCAGCAAATGGCTTCGCGCACTTTCTGTTTCCCGAACCCGATTGACCAAGCGTTCGATCTCATGAGCCATGCGATTGAAATCCAGCAACAGCCCCCCGAATTCGTCAAAAGGCTTGATTTCAAAGCGTGCTTTTAAATCACCGCGCTCCAGACGCAGAAGTACAGAGCGAGCCTCTTCGGATTTCTGACGCAAATAAGAGAATGTGATCGTCAAAGCGAGGAACAATGCGACCACCACCGTGGCGAAAGTAAAGATTCCCTGCGTGAAAAACAAAGGTCCACGGAAAGGATTGCGCCTTTCGAAAATGACCAAGTATGCCGCAGGCTCATGATCCAAACGCATGACTGATGTTCGATCGAAGAAATTCCAAAACCGGTCCGTCGAAGTGAGACCATGCACATCGGTGGGCTTTGCCAATCCCATCACAGCTTTTGGCAAGCGCTTTTCATCGCCCGCCACAACCTGATCCGATGCTGAGATAATCCAGAACTCTGGGAACTCCGGACCGCCTGGGGGAGGCCCTGGAGGACGCCCCATCATACCACCGGGACCACCTGGTGGAGGCGGTGGTGGAAAGTCATCATGCCGGTGTGGCGGCCGAGGTCCTTCTCTTGGAGGTCCGAACGGAATATCAGGAAGAACCAAACCTTTGGGATTTGTTTCAATTGATCGTGCTACAAACTGCAACAAGCTCAAACGATGCGGTCGAAAAGAAATATCCGAGAACTTAATCAAACACAGAATTGAGATCAAACTCAAAACCAGAGCCGCACTGACACTCACCAAAAATAGCTTTAAGTAAGTCAGATTTTTCATGCTATCTTACTGCTTCCACTGAAGTCGGTAGCCCACTCCATAGACGGGAACAATCTGGATGGCATCACCGGCATCGCGCAATTTGATTCGCAAATGACTCATGTGTGAATCAATCGTGCGATCATACAGCTCCATATTGTTATCAAGTTGCAGAAGAATATTTTCGCGGGTCACAACATCCCCCGCCTTCTTCGCTAAAATCGCCAGAATATCAAACTGGCGTTTGCCCAAGTTTAAAGGCTGTCCCTGCAACTGAACAGTTCGCTTGTTAAAATCCATCGTCAAAGGACCCACCATCAAAGAATTCCGTGGTGCGGGTGCCCCCTGCCTTTTCATAACTTTATTCATGCGCACTTTGAGCTCTTCGGTACCGAAAGGTTTGCGAAGATAGTCGTCACCACCGATGTTCATGCCGGTCACCACAGTCTCTTCATCTGTGCGCGCACTTAGAAAAATAATTGGAACTTCTTTGCCGGCTGCGCGAACTTTTTCACACAGCTCAATGCCGGTTCCATCAGGCAGGTTCACATCTAAAAGCAAAATATCATAGGTCATCGCCGCCATCTTCGTCCAGGCATCCCCAATCGTCTCGGCCACTGCAACGTCATAGTCGCTATAGCGAAGACTCATACTTAGGCTTTTAGAAATCTGTGGATCATCTTCGACCAAAAGAACACTGAACATCGCGGACTCCGATCTGCTTCTTGAATAATTTTAACAAAGCCCAAGACAGAGAGCGAATCCATAGTTGTTCCATAATTATGGAACTTCCCCGTCACGGTCTCATTTCGAAACGCCGCACCCAGATCAACGTCCAGCTACGAGTTCTTCTGTTACACAAAAGTCCTTTCGATCTATTTCTGGTCTTATATGTAATTCCACAGTGATTTAGCCTTGGAATATGAGTCTTATTAAAATTGCACTACTCGTTGTTTCATTTCATGCAGCCCACGCGGAAAGTCCCTCATACGAGGCCGTCATGCCTGTGGGAGCCATTCGCAAAGACTCCACCATCACACTCAAACCTGTGGATGCGAAAAGCTCGTTCTTTAATCCTGCAGTGAAAAGCACCACCAGCGAAACAGGATTTCAAGAAGTCGACAACAACACTCTTTATAAAGTGAAATCACTTAAGACTTCAGACACTTCGTCTGATGCTGATGACCTCAAAGCTCTCTCGAGCAATGATCAACTCGTCGTTTCTAAAACAGATCTGGGCAGTGGCAATGCCGGTTGTGCGACTTCTGAAAGCTGCACTCTTTCCTCTGATATTCCCGTTTATAAAACCGGTGGTTTTGATTTCATAAACTGGTTTTTAAACTTGTTTGGCTTGGGTGAAAAACCAAAATCGTTAGTCACCCCTGTTCAGGAAAAATTCACACCTTCGCAGGCGATGGCCTCTGCGATGTCAGAGAAAATTGAAAAATCGAATAAACTCTTGGGACCATCGAAGGAAGTCATTCCTGCTTGTACGAATCAACTTCCTGACCACTTGAAAGATGATAAGAAGTTTGGCTGTGGCCTACAACAAGCTCTAGATGCTTTCAAAAAAGCTAAAGCCGACGGCAAAACTTCAAAAGACATCTTTATGTTCAATGATTTCTCTTCCGGTGGAGTCATGGGTAAAATGTATTTCTTCAATTCAGATGGCTCTCTGGCACAAGTCCTCGATAGAAATCCGATTTGGGTTTCTCGCGGGGAAGGTGGCTTTGGCCAGGGAAAAGGTTCGATGCGAACTCCTGACGGAGCCATCATGACCAAGTCCTACAAACCACCACGCGGTGGCAACATTCGCGATGGTATTGAGCTGGTGGGCTTAGAGCCTGGTAATCAGGATATCTTTGGACGTGGCGTTTTACTGCACGGCTGGGACCCCTACACTCCGACCCAAGGTTGCCTTGGAGTTGCGGGAACAATTGATACGATGAAAAGAGGCCGCGCCACTTTAGGTGGTGAGCCTCCTTACTTGGATCAATTAAAACGGGGAATTCTTAAAGATGGCGGCGTGATGATTTACAACTTCACGCCAAACAAAGTGAGCAAGTGCTTCTAGATTTTATTTTATTGTGTCGCAAGGAATGCCGATTTCGCTGACCTTGCACACAAAATCTGTGGCCCCGTCAAATGACTTAATAGCGGCGATCCACTTCCCACTCGCGTCTCTCTCTAACAATGCGTATCCGTGATCGGATGGAAATACTGTATAACCTGGTGGGATAACCTTGCGAGTCGCTTCGTCATAGATATCCAACGATGTTCCACTTTCACCAATAATCAATTCCGGCGGATGATTGCCTTGAGCGATTTGGAATGAGTGAATATGTCCCGCAAAAACCATCTTCACTTTAGATGGCAAAGGTGTCGCGCGCACAACGGCTTCCATGTTGATGTTCACAGGTGCGACTCCAGGGCCAGACCAACTTGGCGCCAAACCCCAGATCGGTCGATGGGTAATCAACCACACTTCTGTTTCAGGACGGGCTTTCAAAGTCTCAATCATTTTCTTGTAGCGGTCTTGCAGCGACTTAAATGCCGCTGACTTGGAATCCAACGGCTTGTCGTCGACCGTGGCATTGTCAAAATTGACAATCAAAAAATTTCCGAAGCTGGTGTAACGAGTTCCCTGATCTTCTACGCAAGTCTGCTCACCCACTGGCGATAGAAGCTTATTGAAACCTTCGTAAGCACGTTTGCAATCCTCATGGTTTCCACGCACAAAGATAAAAGGCTTTTGATTCAAAAGAATCTCTGCGGGTCTTAAGAAGTCTGCTTCCCAGGGTTTGAAACCATACCCCAAAGTTCCTTCGTAGGGTTTGCACTTTACAGGATCCGTACAAGCTTCGCGGTAGTGGTAGTCTCCGACATGAATAATGAGATCCGCGTTTTCTTTCTCGACGGCGCGAACAAGGCGAGAAAACGGCCACTCTTTTTCATCTTCACACTTTTGAATTGGCCCTTTGCCATTTTGATTCTTCAAACGACAACCGGTATCACCCATGATGACGATCCTTCTCGGATTCTTGGGAATGGTGATCTCTCCAGAGCCACTGCGAACGATGGCGGCATCTTTTGGCAGAGTTGCTTCGCAGATTGATGCTTCATCAAAAGTGGTTTTCTTCAGATCAAGCACGCTGAAATCTCTGCTGGTCGATTCAATGGAAACTTTCTCACAGTCCAAACCTTTCGAGCTGACGGTCTTGACGAAGGAGGTTCCCTCATCTGCCAGCCCCACATATGTCGTAGGCTTATGGGCGCAGGCTGAGATGATGAGCAAGAATGATATCGGCAGCACTGCGGGAAGTGCTTTCAGAGAGATTATGGACATACCGTCCTCCTGTGTTTTGAAAACTCTAGAAAAGGACTGGGGCTGCGTCAAATTATATGCAGATCAAATAGGGTCAGTAAAAAAGGATTCTCTAGGAAATCTTGATCCATTCGCCCTTGCCGTCTTTAAGGCGGAAGACTCGAACTTCTTCCTCGAACCAGGAGCCCAGGTTGATAGAACGGACTTCGTGGTTTTGGATTTTGACAGTGTGGTCATCAAAAACATGCATATGGCCTGAGATGATCAAATCAAAAGGGCCTTCATTGTAAGCACGAGGAATGTGGTGACGGATCATGCCGATCAGCTGATCTTCATTCTGAACCCGATACTGTCCACTCTTAGCTCGGCTTTTCTTGCTCGCTTTATTGCCAACATGACTCCAGAACCAGCCGGGAATTAAATAGCTCAATGGCTTGAGCAGTGGATTGCGAATGATGCTGCGATATTTCAAGTATTTGATGTCATTCAGATTGATCAAATCTCCGTGCTCAACACGAACTTTTAAACCATCAATCGTGTAGTATTGAGCCTCAACAAAGACTTCCGCGCCCAATTTCTTTTGAAAATATCTTTCGATATGAACGTCGTGGTTGCCTTCGATATATGTGACTCGGCCACCCGCCTTGATGAATTGTTCAAGGGCGTTCATGAGATCTTTAAACTGATCGGCAAAGAATGTGCTGCCGCCAATCCACAGGTCAAAAATGTCACCCAGCAGGAAGAGATGAATCTGCTTGGGGGCTGTCTTGGTACGGCCATCGGGACCGCTCGTTTCCAGCAAAGAACGCAAAAAGCGCAACAGGATTTGCCCGTTGCGCTCTTCAGCGGTTTTTAAGTGAATGTCGGATATAAACCAGGCTTCCACTATTCTTTATTGTTTAGATCAAAACCTTGTTTCTTGCGGATGAACGCAGGTACTTCCAAGTTTTGGCTAGAGAATGGAGAGCTCAAAACTTCGCGAGCCATGCGACGAGCTTCTTCCAAAGATTGCTGCTCATGATCAACGTTCATAGACAATTGCTCTGGGCTGTTGTGGCGAGCTTTCAACTCTTGGCTTTCTTTGAAAGCGCGAGCTTTAGCTAGCAACAAATCGCGAGGCGAAACGCCAGATTCAGTTTGTGGTTGAATCGGAGTTGGCATCTCTTGACCCATGTTTTGCGCTGACTGCGCAACCATACTTTGCGCCGCTTGTTGGGCTACTTGTGGAGTCACAGGTGCTACTGGCGGAACAATCACAGTCTCAGTAACGGTGGCCTGGGATGCCCCCGGGGACTGAGCCATATCCGGATGAGTGTAAGTCATCACTTGAGTTTGAACCGCAGCGATCGGTGGAAGCTCCACTGGAGGCATTTGCTGATTCATAGACTGAGCCATTTGTGGTGGCATCTGTGGCATTGGAGGCATCTGTGGCATCTGGAATTGCGGCATTTGCGGCATAGATGGCATTTGAGGCATTTGAGGCATTTGAGGCATCTGTGGCATTTGCGGCATTTGGTGCATACCCATTCCCATGTTGTTCATGTGATTAGCATGATTCATGTTCATGTTATTGAATTGCGCCGTTTGTTGGTTCAAGAAAGATTGCATTTGGTTTACTTGAGCCATGTCGTTCACAAGTTTCACGTCGTGAGCGTCGAAACCAGTCGCGATAACAGTTACGCGAACTTCATCGCCCATGCTCTCATCGATAACCGCACCGAAGATGATCTCTGCATCTTCATGAGCCGCTTCAGTGATCAATGTTGAAGCTTCGTTCACTTCATACAATGAAAGATCCGCGCCACCAGTTACGTTGATGATGATGCCAGTTGCACCGTCAATTTTGACATTCTCAAGAAGTGGAGAAGAGATCGCTGCTGTAGCCGCTTCAACCGCACGGTTGTCACCTTTAGCTGCGCCAGTTCCCATGATCGCGATGCCTTTAGAAGACATAACAGTGCGGATATCGGCGAAGTCCAAGTTGATCAAACCACGGATGTTGATCAAATCAGAAATACCTTTAACCGCTTGAAGAAGAACTTCGTCCGCTTTCTTGAATGTCTCAAGAAGTGGAGTTCTTTCTGCAGCGATAGAAAGAAGTTTTTGATTTGGAATCACGATCAAAGTATCAACGTTTTCTTTCAACTCTTGCAAACCAGCATCAGCATGTTTGCCACGTTTTTTACCTTCGAACTGGAATGGCTTAGTCACCACACCGATAGTCAAGGCACCCAATTCACGAGCGATTTTCGCTACGATTGGAGCTCCACCAGTTCCCGTTCCGCCGCCCATGCCTGCAGTAACGAAAACCATGTCTGAACCTTCAAGCTTTTCTACGATTTCATTGTAAGACTCGATCGCAGCTCTGCGACCCACGTCAGGGTTTGCACCCGCGCCCAAACCTTTAGTCAAATCCAGACCCAATTGAATTTTGTTAGATGCTTTGTTTGCGTTCAAAGCTTGGATATCTGTATTTGCAACGATGAATTCAACGCCGCTCATTTCAGAAGCGATCATTGTAGAGACTGCATTGCTTCCGCCGCCGCCTACGCCTACAACTTTAATATTAGCGCCGATATTGATATTCTCTTCTAGTTCAAACATGTGTCCCTCCCGACATATTTGCGGTCATAAAATCTACGACCAATTTCTATTTCCAGAGGCCTCCAGCCCCCACCGAGTAAAAACTAAAACTTTAAAATACTTTTTCTAACATTTCTTTGAGCTTCTTCGTGATGCCGTTCAGTGACTCACCAAGATTGATCTCTGTTTCTTGCTGATTCTGATTCATCAAATCTTTTCTTTGACTCAAACCATACATCAACAATCCTGTTGCTGCCGCGAACTCTCCAGATTTCACAACATCAGTCAGGCCACCGATTTGCTGAGGCGAACCTCTGCGAACCGGAATATCAAACATAAACTCGCCCATTTCAATCAAACCATCAAGCTGGCTTGCACCACCCGTAAGAACAATGCCGGCGCCAAGCATTGGCATCACACCGCTCATACGAATGTCATTTGCGATCAAGTTCACAGTTTCTTCTGCTCTTGCCTCAATCACATCTGCCAAGTCTTTGCGAGGAATCACGCGAGCCTTACGACCGCCGACGCCTTCAACTTCGATAGTTTCATTTTCATTCACCATGGAGGCCATAGCACAACCATGTTTTTTCTTAATTTCTTCAGCTGCAAACTGCGGAGTTCTTAAACCCACAGCCACATCATGAGTGAAGTGCTGGCCACCAACTGGAATTGTTGAAGAGTGTGCGACACTGCCATTCACGAAATAAAGTGCGTTGCTTGCGCCGCCGCCCATATCTACAACTACGACGCCAAGATTTTTTTCGTCGTTAGAGATAACTGCTGTAGCAGAGGCCAACTGACCAAGCACCAAGCCTGCGACTTTTAGCCCCGCACGCTCAACACATTTAACTGAATTATTGATAGCACTTTGACTGCCTGTCACGATATGCACTTGAACTTCAAGGCGAATACCTGACATGCCTACTGGATCAGTGATGCCATCCTGGCCGTCGACTTTGAATTCTCTTGGCAGGATATGCAAAACAGATCGATCCGCTGGCACTGCCACGGCCTTAGCCGCCTCGATCACGCGTTCAATTTCGGAAGTTGTTACTTCACGATTTTTGATAGCGACCATGCCTTTGGAGTCGAACGAAGAAATATGCGAACCAGAAACCCCCACCCACACGTCAGAGACAGTGTAGCCGGACATTAATTCTGCTTCTTCTTTTGCTTTTCTGATTGAATCTGTCGTTGCTTCGATATTGACGACAACACCCTGACGGATGCCCGTATTTGGAGCTGTTCCAACTCCTGCAACTTCAATTTTGCCCTCTGGATTGACTGTTCCGATAACGAAACAAACTTTGGTAGAACCAATATCTAGACCAGCCAATACGGGTGCTTTTGGTTTTGCTGTACTCATCCTTAAGCCTTTGCCCTTTAGAAGTTCTCTTTAGAATTCTTCTATGAGAAGTCTGGGGACCCTACTGCAAAATCATTTTGCAGGTTTTAAAAGACGGAGCTAGCCCCGACTTTGATCGGTCTTCCAGACTTAAGCTTAGGGATCCTTACGCAACCTGACAAGGACTTTCTTTGACAGATTCGCGTCTATGACGCGCGCGTCAAACTGGCGGGTTTCGAGATATTCAACGACCTGACTTACACGAGCAGACTTTAGTGCCACTTGATCTTCACCCATTTTCACGCGGGTTCCGGTCTTAATCATGGTCATCCAAAATCCTTCTTTTTCATCGAAACGAATTTCAGAAATTGTTTTTTTGCTGAACGATCCTTCAGCAGGTATCTGCTCGATCACATCAACTGCTTTTTTTCTAAGCTCCGCTTTCTTCGCAAAACTTTCTCCGTCCAACAACGCAACATCAGGTGCTTGTTTCGCATCGACGGGAGCTAGAAAAGAGCCATCTTTAATAATAGGAACAAGCTTCCCTGCTTTCCCCATCAAAAGCAATTTCACTTCATAGGGCTTTACCTTGATCGCCAAGGTCGCGGGCCAACTGCGCGTGATCATCGCACTCTCAACCCAATCAAATTGAGAGACGTCTTTCGAAATACCCTTCATCTTGATATTCCAAAGAGAAAGACCTTTGTACTTGGCAAGCGCAACTTCCAAACCGTCGACATTAGGTTTTAAAAACTGCTCTTGCCCCGGAGTCGGGCTTTCCAGAACCACTTCGATTTTCTGAATATTGAAAAATCCAGTTTTATTTAAATAGAATAAAGTCCCAGCCACAGAGACAGGAAGAATCACAAAGCCAAAAATAAGTTTAAATACGAACTTCTTCACTGTTCCACACTCCGCAAATCCTTTACTGGACTGCTTTAGATTAGCAACAAAGCCTCTTACAATGAAATGCTCCGCAGGCTTGAAAAGAAATCAGGACCTAGGTCGATCAAACCCTGGTTGAAAATCAAACAACGCGATTTTATGTCTATATTGTAATCATTGAATTCTCCGATATGACTCAAATCGGAGAATCACCAATGAAACTGGGCACAAAAATCATCCTCAACATCGCGGGCTCGATCGTCATTTGCACACTCGCGGCGGTTGCCATCTCATCTGCAAAAATTCATTCCCAGGGACGAGAACAACTCGTGGAAAAATCCAGAGCCATTCTCTCTCGCTTGGAGTCCATCCGCACCTACATCGCAACTCAAGGAGGACTTGAGTCCGATATCAGCCGAGCTATCGCAACTTATCCAAACGGCGACCTCAGCCCAGAGATGCAAAACCGCATCCTTCGCAAAGTGCCTATCTTTGCCTCCATCAAAGTAGGCTTTGACGGAGCTGAGAAAGACGACTACAAATTTCGCGTCTTCTCCGACGAACCTCGTCGCAAAGAGAACAAAGCCACCGTCAGCGAGCTTGAAATATTAAAGCGCTTCGAGGCGGATCCCAATCTTCACGAAATCGTCGAGGAGTCGAAAACTGACGTGACAGTTTATCACCCCGTTCGGCTATCCGAAGCTCAAGGCTGTCTGCTTTGCCATGGCGCCCCTGCCAACTCGCCCTGGAAAAATGGAAAAGATATTTTGGGATTTCCAATGGAAGACTGGAAAGATGGAAAGCTTCATGGAGTTTTCGCCGTTGTATCTTCTGTTAACAAAGTGAATGCGGCAGCATCCTCTGCCAACATGTCGATCTTTATATGGACAGCCCTGATTGCACTGGCGATTCTTACAGTTTCCTTTATATTGATTCGTGCAAACTTAAGCTCACTGCATACAGCAATTTCCAAATTGAAGTCCGCTGGGGATCAAGTTTCACAAGCCAGCTCTGAAATCTTGACATCGAGTCAAAACCTCACTCAATCTTCAGTCCAAGCGGCTGCCTCTATTGAAGAGACCTCTGCTTCAACAGAAGAAATCTCCAGCATGGTGAAGCGAAATACTGAGCATGCCACCTTGGCAAAAGATCTGGCCCAGAGTGCCTCGGAAAAAGCTCATCGTGGTGAGAAAGAAGTTCGGAAACTAACCGGCTCCATGGATGAGATTGCCGCAAGCTCTAAAAAAATCGAAGAAATCATCACCGTCATTGATGATATCGCCTTCCAAACAAACCTTTTGGCTTTGAATGCTTCTGTCGAAGCCGCCCGTGCTGGCGAACATGGAAAGGGCTTTGCGGTCGTGGCGGATGCCGTGCGCAGCCTTGCCCAAAGAAGCGCCACTTCAGCGAAAGAGATTTCAACTCTTATCAATGAAAGTTCCACCAAAGTAGAACAGGGCCACCAAGTGGTGCGTGCAAGTGAGGCTTCTTTGAAAGAGATCGTCACAACGATCGAACAACTTTCAAATTTGAATACTGAAATTTCGACAGCCAGTCGCGAGCAAGAAATGGGTATTGGCCAGATTAATCAAGCCCTCACCGGCATGGAGAAAATAACCCAAGCCAATAGCGCCTCTGCGGAAGAATGTTCTGCCGCCTCAGAAGAATTAAACAGTCAGTCGCTAATCATGAAGTCCGTGGTGAATGAATTGACCAAAGTCGTTGCGGGATAAGAATCTCTAATCTGGATTGAAATCGGCTGAGCCTCCAAAGATACTCAGCCGATCGCTTCCTACATCGTGTAGAAGAACTCCTCTTTCACGATTTTCCCATTCTTCACTTGATAGAGTGCCACCTCTTCCATCTTCATGCGTTCTTTCGACTTTCGATTTGTCGTATCGTATTTATAGTGAACTGCAAAACGATCCCCCAGAGGAAAAGGCCCTTCCACACTCATCGAGTTGACTTCATTCTCGTCCATCCACATACGATTTTTCTTTATTGCCGCTTCAAGACCTTTTTCCTTGCCCATGCCTGGCATCTGCATCGCCTCAATGCTCTCGATATCAGGTGAATAAAGTGTCTCAACCGCCTTCATGTTGTCGCCCTTCTTGCAAAGCTCTACGAGCTTGCGGCCAACCTCCATTGTATCTTTAGATGGTCCCACTGGTGTTTCTTTAGACATTTCCATAATCACTCCTTCGACTTTATTGAGTCGTTAAACTTGAAAAATCAATTTAGATAAAGTTCCGTCGTGGGACAAGATAGGTCGGGAGCAATACATGTACTTGCTTTGAAGCAATTGGAATCTATGGCATTTAGCAATTCGAAAAACACAAAGCTAGAAGGAAGATAATCTTTGAATATGGAATCTCTATTATGAACATCGCCTTTTTGGTCGACGAAAATCTCTTGGGTCTATTAAGAAAGCTCCGCATGATGGGTGTGGACTCCATCGCCCTAAAGGAAACCTCTGACAAAGAAATCTATTTTGCGGCGGCCTCACAGAAGCGAATTATTTTGACCAAAGATCAGAAGTTCTACCGAACGATTCCCTCTGGCGAAGCTTATCTTGTCCAAAGTGAGAAACCGCAAGAACAACTTATCGAAATTTTAAAGACATTTTCGGACTTGGGAAATATTCCTTTATCAAGATGCTTTGAATGCAATACGATCATCGCAAAAATTCCAAAGGAATCGCTCAAAGACCGCGTAGACCCAAACACCTTCCGCTTTTACCAGAACTTCTTTGAATGCCCTACCTGTCACCGTGTTTACTGGGAAGGCTCTCACTTTAAAAAACTCCGAGAGGAAGTTCGGCTCATCCTTCAAATCTTATGACCGAATTGCAATGAGACCTGTTCTTCTTTGAAACGCAAGATCACCCCCTGGCGATTCTGAACGACAGTAATTCTCAAGAAATCCTGGGAGCATCTTTAGTTCGCAAATCATAAATACACCTCGCATTTATGTCGATAAGAGTAGTGACGGGGAGAAACACCAGTGATCACTAACGATAAATTGAAGTGGCAAAACGGTGGGTTTACATTAATCGAAATACTGATCTCCATCGGTATTTGCGGCGTCGTAGTCACCGGTGTCGCGTCAATGAATACATGGTTGAGCTCGTCGGTCGCCAAAGAAGCTGCCAAGGTAGACCGAGAAATTGAAAACACCGAGATGCTCAAGCTTGTCACGCAACCCGTCTACTTCGGCGCCCTCAAAGAATTTCCTGAAAATATTCAACTACAGCAATGCATGACCGTAGATAAAATCGACTGCGACACAACCAAAGAATACCCATTTTTTTCTTTTAACTTATCCACAAAATTACCTCTCAAATTTGCCAGCATCAGTGATACAGCCACTAACATCTCGAACGAATTATCCTTTAGAGTTCACTGCCCTAACAACGCCACCTCATGTGATCGGGCTTCTTATTTCACCGTGACAGCAAAAACTTACCTGAATTATCTCAATTTCAAAACTGCAGTCATAGAAAAGCGCGGAATTGTGAGCCCCGATTTTACCAATATTGTGACCTTCGTGCCGGACTCCACCGTCGCCAATGGCCGTCCAGTCAACGTGGTCATTTTTCTAGATAACTCTAACAGTATGATTTTCGCAAAAGACCAGATCAAAGTGGCCTTAGACGATCTAATTATTAAACTTTCTAACATGAATGTAACCGTTGGTATTTATAGCTTGGCCACAGTCATTAATACCGCTTGGTCTCAATACTATATCGATGGATCCGGGAATCAAGTTTCTCCTATTCCCAATCCTATTCCGCCCGGCTTTGTTTATTATTCTCAGATGATAGATAATACCTATTGGATGGATACCTCCAGTACCAGCACCTTTGATCCCGTTTCCTATATTGGATCACCATATTCTATAAATCATATATTTCCTTTTATCCCGAATGAAGACGCCACTCTTCATGCGAATAAAGTTCAATCTCTTCGTAACCTCATAGATTCGTATTTTAATGTTCCCAATATTGATAACGATACACCTCTGTGCACAATGCTTAAGTTTTTGGAAATGCCTGGCACCAAAGCGCCTTTTGTCTTTGATCAATTTACTCCAACCGTTTTTATGGTCATCACAAATGAAGACGACCAAACCGACTTCAGCATTCCTTGGCATCAGGCTAACAAATGCAAAAAAGGCAAACTGACTGAATTCAAACAGTCTGACAATATGTACACCTACAATGGCAAGGTTCAATTGCGCAATCTACGAGTGACCGCAAATGTTACGATTGACGGAGCCCCAGGGACTTACACCATTGGCGTAGCAAGTCCCATATTACCTTACAATCCAAGCTATGCTTCTCTTGCAGATTGCAGTGCCGATCTTCCACTTATGTCCCAATCAGAAATCGAATCCCTGGTTGCAAAATATTTTAAAACCTTCCTCCCCAACATCATCTACACAATAGGCGCTGGGTACAGCATTGAATCTTGTCGCACTTTTAACCAAACTCATAAACTCGGTCTCAACTATCCGAGCCCACAGCCCATATGCGAAAACGTTACAAATGGCCAACTACAAGTCCCGATTAACTATGTCACAAACTCATGTCGGGAAACTTTGTTCAATCAATCGGTTGGAACCACTCAAATTGAGTACGATATTATTCCTGGAATCTCAGATCCTATTGAAGCGACCTATCAAAGCCTAAAAAATCATGTCAATCTGTCTAACTTTTTTTACATGCCGATCGTCCATACCGACGCAACGACTTGCCCCATGACCACCGGTTCCAGCGTAGGAACTCGCTATTTAGCGCTTGGCAATAAAACTGGTATAAACTCAAAACCCACGCCCATTTGTTCACCAGACTACTCGGCGCAACTATCTCAAATGGATACCTGGATCACCTCTTTTGCTTCCAACGATATCAAGTTAACAGCCGTTGTGGCTGCAAATCTAAATGCCGTCGAACTACTCAGAAATGGTACGACTATTTTGCTAACGGCGAACGTCGATTACTCGTTAACTGGGACCACATTGGTATTTAAGCCGGGAGTCCTTTTACCGAATGACGTCATTAGGGTCTATTTAAAATAGGTCCGACGGAAAGGACGAGTTCGAATGCAAACAGGTTTCCTCTTCAATAAACGCGGCTCCACACTTCCTTTAGCCTTAGGCTTGGTAGTCCTAGCTTCGATTTTCTGTGTCAGCTACAGCAACAGCATCGTGAATATGCAAAGCAGAGTGTCCTACGCCAATCATAGATTTTCCCGACAGTTTAGTATAAATCAGATCTTAACTTTCTTAAAAACCCCAAATAGCTTAACCGAATCCAGTGGATTAAGTCTCAATAGCAATCTTGCTTCCTGCCTATTCGGCACCACGACCAGCACTTGTACCGAGAATTGCTGCAATGCTGGCAATGAAGATGGCTTCTATTTTATAGATCCTTCAGACTCGAATTCTGATTTAAATCTAAAAGCTCGGTTAATCGGCCCTCCCACAGCTCCTGTCTGGTACAAAGCAAACAACACTCAGTGCCCTGCCAATACGGTTGATTTAAGTGATTGCAGCTACAGCCTCAGTGGAACTTATACGGCTGTCTGCCCTGGCAACGAAACGACCTGCCATCACGCCGAACATCTTATCGCCACCGTTCATCTTGTAGCCAATCCAAACACCAAAGTGAAAGGTCAGAATATCAAAGACCAAAACTTCACCCTCATCTATTTCAATAACATCAACTATCCTCCCTCAGTGCTTCCAGTCCCTGACATCACGTTATCATTGGCATCTGCAACAGAGACAGAGGTCAGCATCACAGGTTATTCCGGGCACCCCTCTGAGGTTCAAAACTTTATCTTTGAAAAGTGTCAGAGTTCTAACTCCAGCGTTGTGCAAGTTACGACCCCACCTGATACACCCTTTTCTTCAGGAACGGCAAAAATCAAGTTAAAGCCAACAGGAATTGGCTCTGCCAAAGTTGCCCTTCAAATTAATGACGGCGGCCTTGAGAACAACCTTTCCAAGGAAGCTTTTTTTAACGTGACTGTCACACCTTAAGGACTTCCCATGGAATTTTTCTCTGGTGACAAAAACAAGGACTATTTAAAGAGTATGAATAACAAGGGATTTACTCTTACGGAAATAGCAGTTTGCGTTGGCCTGACTGGCTTTATGCTTTTCATACTCATGGTACCGCAGCTAGAAATTCAAAAGCATTATAGACAAAATGAAAGTAAAATATCACGAGTTCTTGAGAATCAAAACTTAGAACAGAAGATGAGCTCTTCCGATTTCTCTTTGGATATCAGCGCCAGGGTAAGTCTAATAAATGATGACCTTTGTCCCTGCGTCATGGGCGGAAATATGAAATCCGATGGGGCAAATATTTGCTCCAAATCTTTTTGTACTGCAGATGTCGCCACAGATTTTGTTTTTTACGATCCAAATTCGAAGCCGATCCCCCCTTCACTACTCCCCCCTCTCATTCCTCTCTCGGGAACGGCCGCGAACCCCGCTTACTTTGACATTAATGGCGCCCCCTGCACCCCTAACACCAGTGTCCCGAGCAACTGCGCCTATACTTACTCAACAAAATTTACAGCTCATTGCCCGGCCAGTTTGCCCCAGTGTGATCATGCCGATTACCTGACCATTGAACTGGTCGCAACTCCGATTGGAACTCAAAAGTTAGCCGAAACAAGAAAAAAAATTATCTATCCTATAAAACTTAACTACCCTCCCATTCTTGCCACAATCGCGGATCAAACTTTGCCAATGCCTTTCGCGAAGCAAATCGCAGTCAACTCAAACTCTGGATCACCGACTGAAAATCAAGACTTTGTTTTTCAGGAATGTAAAAGTTCAGACACAAATGTTGTCGAGGTAAAATGCTATCGCTTCATTAACTCGATAGGACAAATGATCCTGACACCTAAAGCTTCCGGAGTGGCTTCCATCTCAATTCAAGTCAATGATGGCGGTGCTGTTAATAACCTATCGAACATCCTAACGTTTAAGACTACGGTCACCCCGTAGCCTCGTTTAACTTGCCTGAGAAACCAATAGTGCCTGAGGAGGGAAACATGAATGCATTCAGAAGATTTCTTATCAGAGCTTACGTTCCGATTGCCGTCTCCCTTTTAGCTCTGCCGCTGTCTAGCTCAGCCGCAACCAGCACCCTAGGAGTTCAAAACATTTTGGTCTTTCTTATAAATTTTCAAGACATGCCTACGAGTCAACCGTTCACGGCGGCGCAAGCAACAGATGTCATGTTTGGTTCAGGATTAAGTGTTGCCAATTTTTACAGAGAAAACTCCTATGGCCAGACGTCGCTTACTGGAAAGGTCGCGGGTTGGTACACGATTCCAATGAGCTCGACCTCGTCTTGCGATACCGCGAAGATTGCCTCTTATGCTCAACAATCAGCAATCGCTGCTGGAATCAACCTCAATACCTACAATCGATTTTTGTATGTAGCGCCCGGCAATTCCAATTGTGGCAATTGGGGTGGCAGCCAGGCCGCCGCTTATGACGGTCCCTTTGTTGTCAATTTCAACGTGGGGATTGTTTCGCATGAAATCGGACATGATTTTGGATTGAACCACGCCCACGGAATGAATTGCGATGCTGGCACCCTGAGTGGAAACTGCCCTTGGCTTGAATATGGAGATGTCCTGGATACGATGGGCGGTGGCAATGGCACATCAAACGGCACGGTTTACAATTATCATTTTAACGCTGCTCAAAAAGAAAAACTTGGTTGGCTCAATTCCAATTCGAGTTCATTGATCACGACAGTAACTGTGAGTGGATTTTATACGATTGAACCTTTTGAGAGTCTGGGAACAAAATCCAAGGCTTTAAAAATTCTAAAAAGTGTGGACCCCGTCAGTTCGGAAAAGACTTATTACTATTTAGAATATCGTCAGCCGATCGGCTTTGATAGCGGACTTAACAATTTTGGATCATTTTATGATCTGAAAAATATTTTTGGTGGTGTTACTTTACATCAAGGAAGTTCGGATGCTGTTTTTCTTTTGGATATGACCCCCGGAAGTCGCTCGAGCGGCACTTTCGATGATCTGCGTGACGGGGCACTTGTCGTGGGGCAAAACTATATTGATTCTGCTGCGGGGATTAGCCTGTCGGTTGTATCTGCCAGCAGCTTGGGCCTCACAGTCAATATAACTCTGACTTCTCCATGCACACGTGCCAATCCGACAGTAACAATATCTCCTTCGACTCAAACTGCTTTAGCGGGGACGGCACTCAATTATGCAGTCAGCATAAAAAACAATGACAGCGGAGAGTGCGGCACTTCAACGTTCAACTTGCAGAGTGCCTTGCTCAACGGCTTTAACTCAACATTTACATCTCCATCACTTTCCATAAATGCAGGTTCATCGGCATCTGCGACATTGACAGTGACCTCATCTACTTCAGTGTTATCTGGTTCTTACAGCTTTAGTGCGACTGCGACAAACAGCAGCGCAACCGCCTACAAGGCCAGCGGTGCTGCTGCATATATCGTCGGTTCTTCATCAACAAAGGGTGGCGGTAAAGGCGGGCGCAAGTAACACCCGGGCTGAAAGTTTCAACCAAAAAAAAAGAGCGCCACTGGCGCTCTTTTTTAACTAGATCTTTTCAAGAACATCCAAGCCAAGTTTCCAGCCGTCGCCGGCGCCCAGCGTGATGAAGACGTCTCCGTCTTTCAGCATAGAGACGATTTTTTGCGAAGATTTTTCGTCACGCAAGAAATAGTGCGCATTTTCATGCTTCATTTCTTGAGCGAGCTTTTCGCTGTTCACTCCCGGAATTGGCGTTTCACCTGCCGGATAGATATCCGTCAGCAGAAGTTGATCCGCCTCCATGAAAGCTGTCGTGAAATCATGCCAGCAATGTTGCGTGCGTGAAAAACGATGTGGCTGGAAGAAAACCACCAGTCGATTTTTGGGATACTTTTCACGGAAGGCCTGCATCACTGCACGCACCTCTGTGGGATGATGTCCGTAATCGTCGTAAACCTTGATACCGCTCTTTTCGCCTTTGAAGTGGAATCTGCGATCCACACCTTCAAAGCGCTGCAACCCAGCAGCACAAGTATTAAATGGAATTCCAGCGGCAACCCCTGCGCAGATCGCGGCAACCGCGTTCAAAGCATTGTGACGGCCCGGAACATTCAATTTAAAATTACCTACCAGATGACGGGCCCCCAACAAGCGATCACTGCGATACAATGAATAGTTTCCTTGCTCCCCGCTTAGAACCAGGTCATTTCGCTCATCAAATCCATAATACAAAATTCTTTTTGGGAAGTTTTCAAAGATTTGACGAACAATCGGATCATCGCCACACGCAATGACTTTTCCATAGAACGGAACTTTAAGGGCGAAGTCATAGAAGGACTTCTGCAAGTTCTCGAAAGTTTTAAAATGATCCAAATGATCTGAATCGATATTCGTAATAATTGCGATTTCAGGTGATAGCTTGTGGAAGCTGCCATCGGACTCATCCGCTTCCGCCACAATCCATTCGCCAGTGCCCAGCATCGCAGTTGATTTGATCAACTCAAAACGCCCACCCACCACGATTGTTGGGCTTAAGTTTCCCTCAAGAAAGATCGCTGACGTCATTGACGTCGTCGTGGTCTTTCCATGAGTTCCCGCGACTGCAATCCCGCGCTTCAAACGCATAATTTCAGCCAAGGCTTCCGCTCTTGGAATCAATGGGATTTGTCGCGCCCGAGCCTCTGAGATTTCAGGGTTTCCGTATTGAATGGCACTGGAATACACAACAACGTCCGCGTCGCCGACATTGGAGGCGGCATGACCTTTAAATATCTTTACGCCCATTTCTTTGAGACGTTCTGTATTCACGTTTTCGGAAATGTCACTGCCACTGACCTTCGCACCAATATTGTACAAAAGTTCAGCAAGGCCGCACATCCCGATGCCACCCACTCCAACAAAATGAAATTTTGCGCTTTGTAACTTCATTGTAAGATTTCCTTCGCGATCGTTGTCGCTGCCTGAGGAATATAGAGACTCTTTATATTCCTAACCATCTGCTCTCGCAACGCTTTATCTTGTCGCAAAGATTGAACTTCTGAAATCAAACGCTCTGGAGTTAAGTCTTTTTGCAAAATCATGCGGCCGGCATTTTTAGCCACAAGACTTTCAGCATTTTTCTGCTGATGATCGTCGGCTGCAGGCAATGGAATGATTATGGGAATGATCCCGAACGCCGCCGCTTCAGCAATCGAACTTGCTCCGCCACGGCTGACGATAATGTCTGCCCATTTGTAATACTTGGGCATGTCAAAAATAAATTCATGAACCTGCACTTCACAAGGAGCCCCTTGATATTTTGCAGAAACATCCTGGTAATCGAGCTTTCCCAATTGATGGACGACAGAAAGATCTTTAACCCAGTCGCCGCCTAATTTGACAGCATCGTTAAGGCAATAGTTGATAACACGACTGCCCTGGCTTCCACCGAAAGCCAGTAGATGGAATTTTTCATCCTTCTGCGTATCGTGAATTGCATCCTCAATCTCTTGACGAACCGGCATTCCCGCTGGGATCACCGTGTCGTTCTTCAAGTACTTTCCGGCTTCAGAGAAAACCACAAAGCACTTATCCACAAAGCGGGAAAGCAAACGATTCGCCATTCCTGGCATCGCATTGGGTTCCCAAATCGCGGTGTTAAAACCAATCATGCTGGCTGCCAGCACGAAGGGTCCCGAGGCATAACCTCCCACACCAATCACGTACAAAGGCTTAAGCTGCATCAGCAATCGAATGGACTGCCAAAGCCCGTAAGGAATTTTCAAAAGTGTTTTGATTTTCTTAATGGGGCTTTTGACATTTAGCTGACCAGACTCGATCAGGTGCAAAGGGAATCCCTCGCGAGGAACAATTTTGGATTCAAGGCCTTGGGCCGTTCCTACGAAGTGAATCTCCACACTGGGATCCACTTTTTGGATTGCCCGAGCAATCGCGATGCCTGGGTAGATATGTCCACCGGTTCCACCACCAGCAATCACAATATTTCTTTTGCTCATGAATTTTTCACCTTCGAAGTTTTCCAACGAGATTGTCCGTTCGGGCCCATATTTGATTGGCCAAATCTTTTAGAGAATCTATCTTCTTCGAATGAATTCTCAATATTTAAAATCAAACCGAACATAAAACATAATGCCACAAGAGAGCTTCCGCCGTAACTCAGGAATGGCAAGGTCAGACCTTTCGTTGGCAACAGGCCCATGACCACGCCGGAATTAATAAACACGCTCAGGGCAAAAGTCACGCTCAGACCCAGCGCAAGAGCCCTCTTATAAGGCTCCTCAGCTTTGACTGCGATTTGAATTCCGCGGAAGACCACAAAGCCATACAAAGCCAGAATTGCCACGAAGCCGACAAAACCCATTTCTTCCCCGAAGACCGCCAAAGTGAAATCCGTATGCGCTTCTGGAAGGAAGAACAACTTTCCTTGGCCTTGACCAAGACCAGCTCCCGTCAATCCACCGGAATGGAAGCTGAGCATGCTTTGAATCACTTGAAAGCCTTTTTGCGCAGGATCGGCCCATGGATCCAAGAAAGCCAAAACGCGGGCGCGACGATAAGGAACAAGCATTACCAGGAAATAGAATGCTGGAATCATAATCGCCAAGGCACCGGCGATATACTTCCACTGCAATCCGAAAGCAAATAACAAAGCCACGCCCACCATCATGATGATCGCAAAGCTTCCGAAGTCAGGCTGTTTCAAAAGAAGCAGTAATGGCGCTATAAGAGCCAGAACCAGCCAATGCCATTTCACGCGGCCCAAGCTATTGTCCTTACGGCACATCAAGCTTGCGAACCAAACAGAGAATGCAATTTTCAAAAGCTCTGCCGGCTCAAAGCGAATTCCGAAAGGCAATTGGATCCAACGAATCGCACCGCCCACTCGAACACCCAAACCCGGAACAAAGGTCGCAAGAACTCCGACCGCTGCGGCAAACCACAATGTCCAGCCGTACTTTTCAATGTATCGAAAAGGAATATGAATCGTTCCGATCAGAACTGCGACAGCAATGATTGCAAAGATAAATTGGCGCTTAAAGAAAAACAAACCGTCGCCATAAGATTCGATCGCGAAGATAAAACTCGATGAGTAAACTTGGACAAGACCAATTCCCAAAAGAGTGATGATAGCCAAAAACAAGCTGCTGGATAAGTATCTCAACATGGTGCGGACTCCTGACCTTTAGCTTAATCAGAAGTCCGTTTCACGTCTAGGCTTGGGGAAAAACTAGACTACTCCGGCGATGCCGGAGTGCAGACAGCTACTCTGCGACGATTTCGTCGTTCGACTCATCCGCTTTGGGAGCAGAAGCCGGAGCCGCTGGAGCTTGCTTCGCAGCAACAGGAGGCTGTGCCGGAGTCATTGCTGGCGCCGGCGGTGCTGATCTTTCGCGCTTTGAAACTCTCGGCTCATGACCCTGCATTGCGCAACAATACATCACACCAATTTGATCAGAGACATTTTTATAGTTGGTAATTGAGAAGTTCTTATTCGCATCACAGCGACGTGCCATCTGCAAATTGAGCTCAACGTCGATATCAGGATGCGTATCACCATTAACAAACTCGCAATACATGCCAGTGGAAGAAGCCATTTTTTCGCGTTGTTCTTGGCGAGCTTTAAACGTTCCAGAAGCACAAGCAGAAAGTAGAAAGAGAGATGAAAGTGCGATTGCACAAAGACGAAACACAAAGCCCTCCTGGCCGGTCTGCACTTCAGCTTCGCTGAAGTAGGTTAAACATCAAAAAAAAAGCTCCCCATCGATGGAGAGCTTTTGTTAATTCTCAATTCAGCGTCCCTAAAGACTGTCGAATCAATGAAATTTTCTCACGATCTCTTTGAAATAATCGCCGCGTTCTTCAAAACTGTCAAACATGTCAAAGCTTGAGCATCCTGGAGATAGCAGAACGACGTCACCAATTCTCGACTTTTGATAAGCAATCAAAACCGCCTCCTCAAATGTACCGATCAAGAAGGTCTCAGAGAAGTCACCAAGGTCGCGATTTATTCTTTCTTTCGCTTCCCCGACCAAGATCAAGGTTTTCACCTTTCTCTTAACCACTGAACGAAGAGGTTCGTAGTTCAAATTCGTGTCTTTACCACCCGCGATCAGGATCACGTTCTCATCGAAAGTATCCAAAGCGCGAAGAACTGCATGAACGTTTGTAGCTTTAGAGTCATTGTAGAACATCACTCCGCCCACTTTACGCACGTATTCAATACGGTGAGGAAGAGCCTTGAAGGTCTCAATCACTTTTTGAACCGCTTCACGAGTGGCACCATGCTCACGGGAAGCAAGAATCGCCGCCATGATGTTTTCTACAGAGTGTTTGCCACGCATTTTCATATTTTTGATGCTGAAGCTTTCGATCTCTGGACCTGTGCGCACGCGAATTTCGTCGCCGATATTCACAGCACCACCGATGTTCATGATCTGTGGTTCCAAGGCTGGTTTACGAGAGAAGTAGAAGATACGTCCACGCTGAACCGCTGGATCACGCGCCAACTCCACCACCGCATTGTCATCGGCATTCAAGATGCTTGTCGTTGCTTGGTTGGTGTTTTTGAAGATACGGCGTTTTGCATTTACGTACTCTTCCATAGAACGATAACGATCCAAGTGGTTTTCAGCCAAGTTCGTGAACACCACGTTGCCAGGATTGAAAGTATCGCAATGCTCAAGCATGAAGCTTGAAACTTCTGCGATCACCACCTGGGCTTTTTCTTCTGAACGAAGATACTCCACCAATGGTTTGTCAGTCGCGCCGCCAACCCAAGTTTTTACACCGGATTCGGTTAAGATCGCTTCAGTCAATTTCGCAACAGTCGTTTTACCGTTTGTACCAGTCAAACCAATGATCGGCTCTTTGATGAAACCTGCAGAGAATTCGAACTCACCCGTGATCTTGATACCTTGAGATCTTGCATAATCAAAGATCTTCAAGTTTGAAGGCACACCCGGAGACAAGATCACTAGATCTTGCGCGATGAAGGTTTTCGGACTGTGTCCACCCAACTCAAACTTGATTGGCAATTCACCCAATTGTTCCAGCTGCACAGACAATTCCGGCTTGGATTTATGATCCGTTACCGTCACTTGGGCACCATGCTTAGTCAGGAAGTGCGCCAAGGCCGCGCCTGTTTTACCAAGGCCCACAACTAGAATTCTTTTATCTTTTAATTCACTAAACTCTTTATACATTTCTTACCTCAACTTGAGAGTCGCCAAACTTAGAACAGCCAATAAAATAGAAATAATCCAGAAACGAACGATGATCTTCGTCTCTGTCAGGCCCGCCAATTCAAAGTGATGATGAATTGGTGCCATCTTGAAAACTCTCTTCCCTGTGAGTTTAAAGGAAATAACTTGTGTGATCACAGAAAGAGCTTCGACCACGAAAACCCCGCCCAGTACTACCATCAACAACTCATTCTGAGTGATGACGGCCATTGATCCCAGAAATCCACCCAAAGACAAAGAGCCCACGTCACCCATGAAAACTTGCGCTGGGTAGGCATTGAACCACAAGAAGCCCATACCTGCGGCAACGATCGTCGCTGCCACGGGAGCCAACTCCCCGGCACCCACCACGTGATGGATTTGCAAATAGCTCGCAATAGAAAAGTGACCTGTGACATAAGCAAACAAACCCAAAGTCGCTGCCGAGATCATCACCGGCACAATCGCAAGTCCGTCCAAGCCGTCTGTTAAATTCACGGCATTCGCAGTTCCGACCACTACCAAGGCTGCGAACACGATATAGAAATAACCAAGATCGAACGACAAAGATTTAACGAAGGGAATCGTCACTGAAGTGCTCAGATTGTGATATTGAACCAGGTAGGCAACCACGGCACCGCTGATCAAGAACTCGCCAGCAAGACGAATTTTTCCAGAAAGACCTTTGGAGTTCTTCTTACTGACTTTGAGCCAATCATCCATGTACCCGATGAATCCAAAGCCCCAAGTGATAATCAGAACAGCCCACACCAATGGGTTCATCATGTCCACCCACAACAAACATGGAATCAAAGTGGATAGAAGAATCAAACCACCACCCATTGTTGGCGTGCCCGCTTTTTTCTTATGTGTCTGAGGGCCGTCGTCACGAATCGACTGACCGAAGTGCTTCATCTGCAAACGCTTGATGAAGTAAGGTCCCCACATCCAGCAAAGAAGGAAAGATGTGAAAAAGGCGATAAATGTTCTAACTGTGATATAGCGAAATACATTCAACGGAGAAAACTGATCTGCCATCGAATAAAGCCATTGATAAAGCATGCTGCGCGAATCCCCTATGTCCGTATCGTCTACTCCGACGAAGTCAGAGTGTAGAACTGAAATTTGAATTTGTTTTGGAACTTTAAGGGTTTAGCACATTTGCTTCCGCAAAAGCAACAGTTAGTTTATAAGTATTTGAAATCATTTGGTTAATTTAATTTTCAGCAACAAATCATCGGCCCAACAGGTGGTACTCGATTGAACGCCATATAAAACTATTGTGCTAGGAGCAAAGCCCTCTTAAGTTGTTGCAGCCCCGTGTTCTTAGTGGCGAAATGGGGAGCCTGAAATCCTGAACGTTAATGAGGCTATTTAATGCGACTGATGAGCTTAATCTTTTTGGTAATGACTGCCACTGGCGGCTTTTCCAATAACACACATGCCGCCGCCCCTCTTAGGGTTGTCGTCTATTGTGATGATGCTTATCAACCCTATTCCTATGCTGACAAACATAGAAACCCACAAGGAATCTATACTGAAATCATGAAAAGGGCCTTCAAAGAGATGAAGGGCTACCAAGTCTCGATTAAGCCTTTGCCCTGGCCACGAGCTATGAAGGCTCTTGAACAGCGCGAAGTTTTTGCTGTCTATCCACCCTATTATCGTCCGCTGGAGCGTCCTTTCATCAAAGACTATTCAACACCCATCCTTAAAGAAACGGTTGTTGTGTATGCATTGAAAGATTCCGCAAATAAAAACAAACGAAATTGGCCCGGCGATTGGTTTGGACATACCGTTGGTATTTTCACAGGCACGATGGATATCGCGGGTAGAGAGTTTGGCGAAGCCGTTAAGAATAAAAAAATTAAGATCCAAGAATCCAACAATAACGAACAAAATTTGCGCAACTTAATTACCAAAAAAACCGACGCCTACGTCAATGATCGCAATGCAATTTTGTACACTTTAAAAACCTTAAAACAGCATGGTGAGTGGCCGAAAAATGCCCCCGAATTGGAAGAAGTCGCAGTGGTCTCTGAAGAAGATGGCTACCTGGCCTTCAGCATGGATGATAAAAAGTTTCCTTATAAAAAGGATTTTATCAAAGAGTTCAACGCGGCTATTTCCAAAATGAAACAAAACCATGAAATCGAGAAAATCACCAAAGACTATTTAAGCAAGATCGACACCGCTCCAGACAAATAATGTTGCATCCGTTTACAGGAGCTGCCACAAATGGGTCCATTCTCAAAGCGAAACACCCTTGTGTTTGCCTGGCTCATTTTATTGAATCCTAGGTGGCCTCAGCCTTGCATTCATTCCTTTCTGCAAGCTTTTAAAAAGTAATCAAAAAGGAGAATCTCATGTTGAAACAAGTATTCCAAACACTCGTAGTTCTTTCTTTCGCCTCTTCAGCTTTCGCACAAAGCGGTCGTTCGGCTATGAAACAAGAAAATGCAGAAGCTCCTCGCGATCAATTTTCAAGCTATGTGATGAAGGGCTTCAGCGCGGGATTGGAATACTCCAGCATGATGGGTGATTTGCAAATTAAAGCGAAAGATCCCAGCACGGGAACTGAATTCAAAGTCTCTGGAAATACAAATGAAGGCGCTGGTGCTCTGGGTGTCTCGGTCAATTATGCGAATTTGCCGCGAGCAAGAGCCGGTTATATGGTCGGCCTTGGTGTGATTAACAAAGTGGAAAATGACAGCAACGGAAAAAATACATTGAAATCATCCAAAGGGTTTTCGCAAATCCGTCCTGAAGGGAACGTGGGTTATGCACTCTCGAATGGCCTTTGGGGTATGGTCGGCGCTCATGCCTCATTGCTTACTGGTGGCAACATCACTGATTTCGCAGCTCCGCTTGGAGGAGGCCTTCAAGCTTCTGTGGGTTATGTTCCCGTTAGAAATCTTGGCTTTGATATCGGATACTACATCACAATGCATACATTGAGCGACAGCGGTGTCAAAAGCATCGAGGAATCAGGTCTTTCAGTCGACAAAAGCGAATCTTGGATGAAGATCAGCCAACTTCGCGCTCGTGCGATGTACTACTTCTAAGAAGTTTGTTTAAATATTAAAAAAGGCAGTCTCTTGACTGCCTTTTTCGTTTTGGACCTTAAGACTTTTCAGAGAAATCCAGTGGATCACACGGGAAGACAAAACGTTCCAGTTTCGTTCCTCGCGAAGCCTTTACGACGGCGATATCCCCGTTTGCCAAGGTTAGCGCCAGGTCTTTACCAGCATCGTCGGTGAAATCTTTCTGTATCATCGCAGGTTTTCCGTAACCTACTTTTTTAAGGCCTTGAGTAAAGGCCTCCGCATCGTCACCGATGAAATAAACTTTATCAAATCCTGCAGCGCCGACTCTTTCACCAAGCTCCTGGTGTAAGTTGGCCGACGCAGAACCCATTTCGCGCATCTGTCCAAAAACGCCGACTTTCTTTCCTGGCACTGACAGAAGTTTCACATTATCAATCAAGGCCTTCATGCTGTCAGGGTTGGCGTTATAAGCATCAAAGATCATCTGTGCTCCCGACTTGAGATGAACCAATTGATTGCGTCCCCAGTTCGTTTTGCATTCAGGCAATCCCGCCCAAACTTGGTTCGGCGTCATGCCTACAGAAAGTCCCAAGGCTGCGGCAGCCATCAAATTCGTCAAATTCTGTGCCCCGAAAACCTGCACACGTGCCTGACCTTCAACCCCGCCGATCATGCCTTTGATGAAGATCTCATTCATGTTCATTGAACTGATCATCAGATGCACGTCTGCTTTCGGATCTTCCGATGAGAAAGTCATGATTTTGGAATGCGGAAACTTTTCTTTCCCGCGCACATACATGTTGTGAGTTTGTTCATTGTCCAAATTGTAGATACGAACCGTTTTTTCTGAAGCCGCATTATAGATTTCCTCTTTGGCTTCAGCGATCTTTTCGATCGTGCCAAAGAATTCCACGTGAGCACGCCCCACCATGGTGCAAACGACAACATCCGGTTCAGCGATATGCACCAGCTCGGTCAGTTCGCCCGCGTGATTCATGCCCATCTCGACGACCGCTACTTCTTTAGCTGGATCCAGTTGCAGCAAAGTAAACGGAACACCCCAGTGATTGTTGAAGCTGCCTTTATTCACATGAACTGTTTTTGCCGAAGCAATCAACGCGGCAGTGAATTCTTTGGTCGTCGTTTTTCCGTTGGAACCCGTAATCGCAACGATCTTGCCGTGCGACTGACGACGAGCCCAAGTACCCAATTGCTGAAGTGCCTTCAGTGTGTCAGGAACCTTGAGAATCGTAACTTGACCAGCAAGTTTTCTGGTCTGTTCATTTTCCTCATGAACCAACAATCCCGTCGCACCTTGAGCGGCCGCTTTATCCAGAAAGCTATGAGCATCGAAAGCTTCGCCTTTAAGAGAGATAAACAACTGGCCTGAAAGATCCGCACGAGTATCTGTGCCGATCCCTTTGAAGTCGATAGCTTTAGAGCTGATGATTTGAGCCCCAGTTACTTTTTCAATTGTTTGCACATCGATGGCTCTCATCTGTTGCCTCTCATTTAAATCACTCCCTATTTTCGAGATTGCAAAGCTTGTTCTGCAATCTTCACGTCACTGAATGGAATTTTTTCGGTTCCAATGATTTGGTAGTCTTCATGACCTTTACCCGCAATCAGAACAACATCGCCTTCTCGCACTTTGTGCAAGGTTTCCAGAATCGCATCTTTGCGATCCAGAATCACGCGCGCCTTATTTTTATCACTCACACCCGCCAAAATATCATTGATGATCGCCTGCGGATCTTCGGTGCGAGGATTGTCGGAGGTGATCACCACTTCATCTGAATATTTTAAAGCCATTTGCGCCATCAAAGGGCGTTTGCCCTTATCGCGATCGCCGCCGCAGCCAAAGACTGTCCAGATGCGCGAATGCGCCTTCAGATTCTCTCGAACCTTCGTCAAGGCCGTCAGAACATTTTCAAGAGCATCCGGTGAATGAGCGTAGTCCACAAAGACAGAAACATTTTTAGCGTTAGGAACCGACTGCAACCGCCCCGGCACCCCAGTGAAACTTGAAAGAGCTTCACAACACATCGCTAACTGAATTCCCGCCGACATCCCTGCCGCCAAAGCCGCCAAAGAGTTCATCACGTTATGAACACCAGACATCGGCAAATGAATCTCTGCCGATCCCAACGGGGTGTCGACATGGAAATGCGACAAGGCGAAATCCATGCGCTTCATTTTATAGCGGAAGTCCGCATCCTTCGAACCATAGGTCCAAAGAATAGCCGGATCTGCCACTTTCAAACGACGGCCTAATTTATCGTCCGTATTAATGATCGCAAAGGAAGGAACTTTCGTTGTTCTCCACAAAAGATCGGTGAAGAGCTTTTGCTTCGCCTCGAAATAGTTTTCCATCGTTTGATGATAGTCCAAATGATCTCGAGTCAAATTTGTAAAGATCACCGAATTAAAGGGAATACTGTCGACGCGATGCTGATCCAATGCATGAGAGGAAACTTCCATGGCGACGGCCTTAGCTCCTTCATCACGGAACTCACGCAATCGCTTTTGCAAGAAAATAGGATCAGGGGTTGTCATGTCGGAAGCCCACACCTTGTCACCAAGATGATGGTTCACTGTTCCGATAACTCCGGTAGGAATTTTACCGAAATTAAAAATGGCTTCCGTCATATATGTGACCGAAGTTTTTCCATTGGTTCCTGTAACACCCACACAGAAAAGCTCTTGAGCGGGATCACCATAATAACGAGCTGCTAAAATATCCAAAGCCTCACGGGTATTGGGAACCGCAAAAACAACGCCTTTGAAGGAGTCAGGGACTTTGCTTTTGTCTTCCACAACCAAAGCCAGCACCCCCTTGGAAATCGCATCGGGGATAAAACTGTGGCCATCGACCTTCACTCCGCGAATTGCCACGAAAACAGAGCCAGGAATCACCTTGCGCGCATCATTAAAGAGTCCACTCACTTCCAAGTGATTGAAAACGTTCTCTGGGACTCCTGCTAAGGCTGAAAAAAGATGCTGTAGGTTCATAAATTAAGTATAGTATGAAGCGACTATGAGACAACTCGGAAAAATACATTGCCAAGAAATTAATCACGACGATAATGCGCCCTGGGTCATCTTCTTCCATGGTTATGGAGCCGATGCCAATGACCTCAAATCTTTGGGTGATGTCATCCCCACTAAGAAAACCTACAACTGGCTTTTCCCTAATGGCCCCCTTGAAGTCCCCATTGGCCCAGGCTGGACCGGTCGCGCTTGGTGGAACATCGACATGATGGAGATTCAACGCGCAATGGAAACGGGAACTCACCGTGACTTCAGCAATGACACGCCGAAGGGATTTGAAAAGTCTCGCGATCTTGCAATGGAAATGATTCGTCAGCTGAAAGTTCCTTGGAATCAAATTATTCTTGGCGGCTTTAGCCAAGGGGCCATGCTGGCCACAGAACTTTATTTGCGTGCGCCTGAAACTCCGAAGGGTCTTGTCATCATGTCAGGAACTTTGGTTTGCCAAGACCAATGGAAACAACTGATCCCGGCCCGTGCAGGTCAAAAGTTTTTCCAAAGCCATGGTGAAGCCGATCAAGTTTTGGGCTTTAAACAGGCACAGAAACTAGAAACGCTTTTAAATCAAAATGGCATGAAGGGCTCTTTGCTGGGATTCCGTGGTGGCCATGAGATTCCTCAGCAGGTTGTCACCAAGATCGGCCAATATATTAACGACTTGGGATAATGCCGGGCCTACGCTACAAAGGGTCCACAAAAAGATCCAAAATCTGACTGCCATAGGCGTCACTGGTAAAAAACAAATGGGAATTTGAAACACCATAGTTGACCCAGGCGCCCGTGTTCCCACTCAGTCCCGGCGTGTGATTCTTAGTTCCCGTTCCATCGGCATTGACAGAATAAAGACTCATGATGCCATCCTTCGTATTGTCTGCTCGATAGTAGACACGGGTGGAACCTGGGAAGACTTGGAAGTCATAAATGTCTGCTTTTGGAATAAGTGACGCAAGTTTTCGCTTTTGGGTTCCGTCCCACTTCACTGCATAAAGATCCCAGGTGCCCACAGTGTCAATCAGGCCTGAATAAACAATTGTCCTGTCTGAGTCATCCAGGATTCGCACCGCTTGACCATTGTTGGCGTTCACCTGCCCCCCCGAATATGGACTGGCATTAATCTTACGCAGATCCGTTCCATCAAAATTCATACTGAAAATCTCATAAACTTCGGGGGATGATTCACTCAAAGTGATCAGTCGTTTATTCGCGCCCTCTTGCAAGCTCGACCACCAAGCTGTGTGTGCTGTCGCTGCAAGCCCCGGATTCAATGAATAAAGCGTCTGAGTCGCAATCGCGAAGGACTTGTAACTGCTGCGTGTATCAGAGAGCCAATCCCCTTTCACGATGACATAACTAGAGTCCTCGGTAAAATCACAGTCTTGAACCATTTGAACCGTATTAGTTCCCACAGCAACCAGATAATTGGTTGCTGGTGTGCTGGTGTTGGCAATTCTAGCATCCGCACGGCCCGAAACTGACAGCGGTCCCCAATAACAAATCCATGCCGAATTCGGAGAAAGACGAAATCCCGCCAGATCGAAGGAATTTGAAATACTGGCATTCAGAGTTACGGGAGCTCCCCCCGCCGCACTGATTTTTGCGACTTCATACTTCTCATCGATATTATAATCCCAACGCAAGCCCACGAAGCTTCCGTCACGAGCCACTTCCCAGCCTAAAATATTCACAGCATGGGGGTAGGCAGGAGTGAGCTTCAGATGAGCACTTCCATCTGTTTTAACAACATAAATATCCAGTATCGTATCGGTTACAAAATCACCGGAATAAAAAATTTTGCCCGTAGCTTCATTATAACTAAAAGCAGTCACATCCCCTTCAGGATCTGTGATAGCGCCACTGACTTTCACAGGCGCTCCCCCTGATGTATTCACCACATAAAGTTCTTCAACACCCGCGGTGTCCTGGTCTGCGATGTAAATCACCTTTGCCCCATCAGCGGTGATTATGAAACTGCGTAACGTCCCTCCTCCCGATGGATAGTCTTTGGTCACGCGATGCACATTGCTGCCATCGGCATCCGCGACAAAAAGATGCATTTCACCATCGACGCTGGGGTTGGCTCGGAACAAAATCTTTGTTTTATTTTCCGAAACCAAAACCGTGGCCACATCCCCCGAAAGAATATTGGGAAGTGGTAGATGTCGGGACGGACTTGCTGTCGCAGACAAATCTGCAAAGTGAAGTTCATAAACCAGATCGATAGTTCGATCCAGGGTCATCGCGACAAGATTTCGAGGCCAGTCGAAAAAGAATGTTTGAGCTGCCGTCAGTACATCCCCTTGTGCATTTGCAATGACCGGATTGAGTTTGCGAATGGAGCTGCCATCCAAAGCCGCGAGATACATCTCATACTTTGCATCGACTTCCAAATCAGCCACAAAAGCCACGCGATCTCCGCTGGGACTGAGTTCAATTAGCGGATAGTCTTTCACAACCCCCGCATTGGCATTACTGGTGAGTTTTATCGGCCCCTCAGATCCGTCGACCTTCACACTGTAAAGATCAAACTTCATCGCCGCAGTCGTTGCATTGACTACACCCGACAAATCGGCTTGAAAAACAATCTGGTCACTTTGGGAGTTAAACAGAATACTTTCATCACGGAATCCCTGATAGAGGCCGTTACGTAAAGCTGTCGCACCCGTCAGTTTCACAAGATTGCCTCCTGTGGGTGAATTCACATAAAGATCCGCAATGCTGGCAGTGGTTGCCATGCCAAAAGCAATCTGACTGGAATTCGGAGACCATGTGAATGTATATAAATCTGTACTTGCGTTCGGACAGGGAGGCGACACTTCCGTCTCAGTTCGAAGTTGCAAATCATAAACCTCAAGAGCATAACAACCAGCGGTTGTACGATCCACTCGGTAGGCAATATACTTAGAGTTTGGACTGAAAAGACCTGCTTCAATAAAGCCCGTCGACGAAGTGGCAAAACTGATTTGCTCACCGGTTTCAATATTTACAACAGAACTTCCGGCGTTGGATCCAGAAAGAAAGCTCTGTGTTTCTCTGTAAACAACCCATTTGCTATCAGAACTGATGCGGTATCCAGACAGCACACTTTTACTCGTCGCCATTGCGGTTCCTAAACGACGAAGGCCTGTGCCATCAATATTCACGACGTAAAGATCAATTCCTTCATCCGTGTCTTTATCGGCTCTGAAAATAACTTTGCTGCCATCGGGAGTTAGCAAATAATCCCGCACATCTCCGCCACTCACAAAATCACCACTGAGCTTTTTAATTGTGCCGGTGGACACTTGAATGGCATACAGATGAAATTCATTGTCAATGGCTTCATTATCACCCATCGCAATGATCGTCTCCTGATTCGGAGTCAGAATATAAGATGAAACACCACCCACCGGATTGATGGACGTCGGCCCCATAAGGACCTTATCATCGGTGCCATCGACTTTGACTGAATGAAGCTCACGCAATTGCGCCCGATTCATGGCAAAATGGGTGTACAGGGCACGACCGTACTTAGGAACCGCAATGATCGGACGAGCCGTATCGACTCCCCATTGCCCCTGAATAGGATTAAGTCGCGTTAGACCGGTGTTGTTGTAATTTAGAATTCCCAGATCCACGAGGTCATCATTTCGCAGCGGAGCCGCAAGAAGAAGACGCCCTGTTTCGCCATACTGTGTGATCAGACGAATCGAGGCCACACCGGTCGCAGTAATGTCAGGACTGATCTTATGCCATTGCGGAAAAGCGATAGCTACATTTGTAGAAAGTGAAATATTCCCTGCTCCATCAAAATGCTGAATATAGTAGTCAATTGAAGGTGCCGTCTCGTTTGAAAGATCCAGAACGAGCTCCCAGCGAAGATTCACAGAACACACGGCAAAATAATCTTGTAAGAGCGAACTGGAAACTTTCACAAGATTGAAAGCATCCGAACAGGTCCCCGTCAAAGGATAGCGAGCTCGCAAAGATGAGTGGGAATAGTTATCCGCATTGTCTGGCGTTTCCACAGTCACAGTGGGTGGCGTGATATCCACCACAATGTTTTTTAAATCGGACGAGATTTTCTTAGGCTGAGTTTCTGCTTGGTTAGCACTGAGGTCAATGGTGCCTTCCTGAATTCCATCAAGATCGAAGGTCACCGCAAAAGTTCCATCAGCCTGACATACAGTTGTTTGCTCAGGAAATGACCCCAAACGGATGGTCACCGTTTCATCGATGTGGGCACAGCTGCCTTTCACTTCATAAGAACGATAATTTGCCGCAGAAACTTTCGCGTTACTTTCATCAAAATTCAAAAACAGTTGGTTCTTACTATTGAAATCAGAAAAAGAGGCATCCATGGTGCAACCCATGATTAAAAATAAAATAGGAAAAATGACGTACAAGTGCATCCTATGCATAGAGAACGTTTCGGCACGCCGGGTCCCCATCTTGATACTTTTATTTCATTCATCCCTGCATGGAACAAAGCAATCTTACTATTTTAAGCCTATCTCACATATGATTCGTAAGAACATGAGTTTTCGCTCGTGAACTAAGGGAGTGTAACCACGCTCTTCACAAATGTGTGCAGATAGTCTCTGTACATATGGAAGTATCCGGCATCCCCGTTTTTTTCACCCCAGCTATTTTTAATTTTAACCTTCACGAGTTCTTTTGTGAAGGGATTCAGCTCATAGCCGACGATCTGAACAGCATGTCCTCCGTCATCCAACTTGAACTGCTGGCGACGATTCAGAGGAAGGGGAAGCATTTTGATCGGAATATTGAAAGCCTCAATAGACATAATTCCTGTGGGCTTATCCACGAGCTCATGCTTGTGCTCGTAAGAAAGATAGACGTTCTTCCCTTGATCAATTTGGCTAATGATAAGCTCGTCCATGGCCCTTCGATCAATATCATAGACCTCTTGAGTGTTGGTCTCCTGCACCTTTTGATATTTCTCTTTGGCACGATGCTGAACTTGATAGACCGCGATTTTCTCTTTTAATTCAGGAAAGAACTCCTGAGTGAAAGTTCTGGCATTATAGGTCTTGCCCTCCACTTGAAAATTATTTGGAAGGTCCCCGAACATTTCTTTAAACAGCGAATCCAATTCTTGAACTCTGCGAACAAAGGCCTTTTGCTTTTTGGTCGGATCCTGAATTTTGGAGAGTTCCAGCTGCACTCTGGCAATATAGTTTTCGATCATCGCGTTGGCGCGAGCACTCGGGACACCCGCCTTGAATTCCGGTCCGATGTTAAAGGAGGATTCGGGGCGCAGGCCATATTGTTTTATCAATTCAAATGATTTAATCGAGCTCGCACCGAGACTTAACTTCACATCTTTATTGGTTCGAGACAAAGCCGCTATTGAGCTCGCGAAGAAATGTATATATGAAAGATAATCAGCAGAAAGACGAATCTCTTTCCCGGTTCGGCGCAGGTAGTTTGCCTCTAAGTGATTGCTCCAAGAATATAGGTGACAGGTTCCCAGGTTGCACTGGTTGGTTATGCGGGACTGCGGTATCTCTTTGGTATACCGAACTGTGTGATCAAACTCTGGACGAAGCGCCCCGATTGGGACAGCGTCAAACAAAGCATTAGAGCATTTTTGTGCCGCCTGTGTTTCAAAATGAAACACAGAAATGGCAAAAACCAATAGCATTGTCTTGAGAATCAGAACTTTCAATGTCGAATTGATTTCTTTAATCATACAGACAAGTAAAGCAATGTGCATGCCCAGCTCAAAATTCCGAGAAGTTTCCAAGAGAAACAATCGGCTTGTACGTCTTCCTTTTTTACTTTAAAGTCCCGCCCTATGAATATGTACCTCATCCTTCCAGTTCTGACCGGCATTACCATTGTTTCTCAGGCCATGCTCAATCGCGCCGCATCTGCCACATTGGGTTTAACGTCGACTGTGTTTATTAATGGAATTGTTTTCTTTGCAGCCTGCACTTTATTTTGGCTCTTAGTGAAAGCAGGCCTTATTCCCTTGAGCGGTTCTTTGGGAGCACAGCCTCTTGAAAATTTGGGCTGGAAAAATATCATCCCTGGATTATGTGGAGTTGTGATTGTCGTGGCAACACCCCTGGCATTGATGCACTTGGGGGCCGCCTTAACATTCAGTATTGTAATTGCCACACAATTGATTTTAGGAATGCTTATTGATGTGACCTTGCAGGGAAAGCCACTAACGTGGCCTCTGGCGACTGGAGCCATCATGATGTTTTTAGGATGTTTGCTGATTCTGAACGCCGATAAACTTCAGAGGTAAATTTCCTTCCGGCATCGACGGCCCCGAGAACTTTAATCTCAAAAGTTCTCTCTCAAAAACAACTCGATATGCTCTTTCATCGAATTCCATCTGGGGTTGTAGTCCAATTTTTTTCTTTTATAGGAATCCACTTTTGATTTCACTATATTGCCGTGCCACACGCCGGTTTTGGTTGGGAAGAACATAACATCCAACGGTTTGAGTCCCCTAATTTGGTGCGCAGCTCTAGTCAATTCATCCACATCAACGGCCGGATCGCGGGCTGCATAAGCCAAAAAGGTGGGGGTATCCAAGCGTGGATAGACTTTACTCATAGCACCGCCACCATAGGTATCGCGGACGTGGGAAATCATTTTACCTACTTGCTTGGCAGCGTTGGGTGCATACAGCGCCTGTTCATCCAAATCAGGCGACTTATAAACGATATTGCCATCAATATGCAAAAGCCCGCCGAGAACACCACCAATTGCAGGTAACATCCTCATCGCCAAAGCGGGCGTCCACAACATGACTCCAGCAGTGAGATCGGGGTGCTGCAAGGCTGCGTTCATTGAGAGAAGTCCACCTAAAGAATGTCCCGCAAAGATAATCTTATTTCCAAAGCACTGTGCAATGCGCACATTTTCGTTCAGCTCGGAAATCCAGTCCCGATAGCTGACATTTCTCATGCTGCCCCAATTGCCTTCCCAATGCCCGGGAAGCAATACGCTCAAAGTAATAAATCCTTGTTCGGCGAAGATGTTGTTAATACCTTTAAAAAAGTAAGGCGATTCAAAAATCCCGTGCGTAAATATAACCACCGTATTTTTTGGATTGGATGAGGGCAAATAGAGACGAGGCAAATGTTTACTTGGCACACCCAGCTCTATCTTCTTCTGAACGCGGGCTTGAAATTGCTCGACACAAGCTTGAGTGCCTGGGTTCATGTCCCCATTTGCCAGGGCCATTGAACCCGTGAAACTTAACACCAGTATTGCCAAAGCCTTCAACATAGCAACTCCATGAATAATCTTTGCCATTAACAGATCTCAACGAACTATTAAGGTTAAATAAATTAGGATGAAACCAGGCGGTATATACAGGATACCGTTGCAAACTTGGTGGGATTAGCTTCCCTCTATTCCAATGACAACGACGTTTCGGGTAATTTGTGATGCGACATTCACGCCAGCGCTAAAAACCGGTTTAATTCGAGTTCATCAAAAAATGGATGCTTAAGTATTTTACAGGTGCCGTGAAAGGCGGTCTACCAATACCCTAAAATTTTCCACCAAACAGCGCCACTCACTCCCCAAATAATTAAATTGAGAATGCCGACGACCAGCCCCCACTTCCACCACTCGCCCATTGTTACATAGCCAGAGCCAAACAAAATAGGAGCGGAACCAGTGCCATAGTGCGTGAGTGAAGCACAGAGAGAAGAAGCAAAACCCAAAAGCAGCCCCAACATTAAAGGCGGTGCTCCCATTCCAACACCCACGGCGAGAAAAGAAGCAAACAATGCAGAGATATGCGCTGTCGTACTGGCGAAGAAATAGTGAATGAAGAAATAAACCAGCACCAAAAATAGTGAAGCCTCCAGCCAGCCAAATCCCAAATGAGTCGCCAGATTTTGGATATACTGCGCGAACCAGGCAATGACTCCGAGCTTATTCAGAAAAGTTGCCATCATCACCAGAGATGAGAACCAGGTCACCGTGTCCCAGGCACCTTTTTCTTTCAGCAAATCATCCCAAGTAAGCACTCCTGAAAACAGAAGAACACCCAACCCTATAAATGCCCCCGCGGTTGGATCTATATCAAAATATGGACTGTCAGAAATAAGACTGGGGCCTCCCGCCCAAATGAACAACAACAGGAAGAAAACAAAAATCATGATCCATTCGGCCAGCTTGATCGAGCCCATTTCTGCAAGTTTTTGATTCGCCAGTTCCGCCGCATTTGGGGTTGATTTGATTTGTGGCGGAAAAACAAAGTAAAGGAACAAAGGTATCAACAGCAAAGAAAGGATCCCCGGCACGCAGGCACTGAGGGCCCATTGCGCCCAAGAAACATTTATTTTTGCCACATCCAGGATGCCCGCCGTGATGAGGGGATTCGGAGCCGTCGCCGTAACAAACATGGCGGAGGTGATGATATTGACTTGATATGCAACCAGAGTCAAAAAAGCTCCGATTTTAAGCCGTGAGTCCTCACTAGGATGTGAACTCATCGACTCAGAAATGGATCGATTGATAGGAAACAGAACTCCACCTCCGCGAGCGGTGTTACTAGGCATAACGGGCGCAAGAACAACTTCCGCAAATGTCAGACCGTAGCTGATACCCAGCGTGTGCTTTCCGAAAAGTCTTACAAAGTAATATGCGATGCGAGCGCCAAGACCCGTTTTGATAAACCCACGAGAGATGAAGAAAGCTATTCCAATTAGCCATATCAGAGTATTTGAAAATCCACTAAGAGCATCCCCCATGGCTTTTCCTGGATTCCCCGGATTTGTGACTTGTGTGACGCCAACGACAAGAATGCCGATGATAGCTGCGCCACCAATGGGCAGAGCTTTGCCAATGATCGCAACAATGGTCCCAATGAAAATACCCAAAAGTCGCCAGGCATTTATATCAACCCCTTGAGGTGGTGCGAGAACAACCCAGAAGAGCATAGTCACAAGAAATGCAATAATAGCCGGGACAATCTTCACTGGTACCAAGGCCATAAGTCCCCCTCTTTACAAAAGGCTGAACGAAGAGCGCGGCAAGGTCAAATTGACCTGCGAAGCGAATATTCTATTTTGTGGGAGATCAGTTGTTTTTCAAGCTATTGAAGGAATTCTTCTGTGGGTTCACAAGCGGCAAAGGAAGTCTTTCATTTTAGACTCCTCTGCCAGACACATCCCTGAGATATATAAATTAACGCAAAATAACTGTGATATTTTTATCTTCAGGAACCGGGGATCCTGTGGAAGGAATCACTTCCGAAACCAATCCCTGACCGACAAATTTCACTTTAAGATCCTGGCCACTCACTCTGCGAAGTACTTCGCGCGTGGAAAGATTCATCAGGTTAGGAACACTTTCGCCTGTCTTGACAACTGTGACCTGATCCAACTCTTGAGCAGTAATAATTGGCTTTGCAACAGGCGCTTTCGCTGCGGCAGCGGCTGCGGCCGCCGCCTCGATCTTCGCGGCTTTGTTTGCTGCTGCAATAGCTTTTTTCGTATTAGGATTCACAGTTCTTTCATCACCCAACATCAAAGGTGCGATACCTTCTTTACGAACCGCATAAGAAGCAACCCGTGAGAACAATGGAGCAGCCACTGTCGCTCCATAATAAGCCTTGCGCGGAGAATCCACCGCCACATAAATCACAAACTTGGGATCATTTGCCGGAATGAAACCCGCGAAACTTGAAACATAGGCGCCCTTCAAGTAACCACGTCCATTGGGATTCACTTTTTGCGCAGTTCCTGTTTTACCAGCAACCATGAAACCATCAACACGTGCATTCTTACCGCTTCCGATAGGCAAGGTCGTCACCCCCACCAGCATCGCCCGCATTTGGGCAGCTTGCTCTGGAGTCAAAACGCGGCGGATCGGTTTTACTTTGGTTTCGGTCAAGGCCCCTGTTTCAGAATCACGCACAGCCTGAACGATGAATGGAGTATTCAATACTCCCCCATTGGCAATCGCTGCGTAAGCATTCGCCATTTGCAACGGAGTCACCGAGATACCATGACCAAAAGAAATATTACTTAGCAAATGTGGACGCCAAGGCAAGGCTTGCACCATACCGCGAGCTTCACCAGGGAAGTCGACACCAATTTTTTGTCCCAAGCCGAAATCAAGCAGACCTTGGCGAAGTTGATCCGCACCCATTTTAAATGAAATCTTTGTCGTTCCGATATTGGAAGAAACCGCAAGAATCTCAGCGACGGTGAGGTCAGCAAATTTTTCTCTCGCTTCTGCTTCACGAATAATCTTATCACCAACTTTGAAACTTCCATTTTCGCAGAAGAACTTGGTGTTTGGCTGAATTGTGCCGTTGCGAAGAGCCGATGCGATAACCAGGGTCTTCATCGTGGAGCCCGGTTCAAAGCTGTCGGTGATGACCTTATTACGACGGTAGTTTTGCGCTGTGGTCATTGCTTTGTTCACATCAAATGAAGGAGCAGAAGACACCGCCAAAATCGCAGATGTTTTCGCATCAAGAACCACTCCCACCGCGTGATCCGCTTCGAACGTGGAAACCACATTCTGGAGCTCACTTTCAAGAGTGTACTGAAGGTCGGAGTCGACCGTCAGGCGCAGCTCATTCCCATCGGGATTTTCAGTGAACATCAATCCATCATTGATCAAAGGTCGTCCGCGCGCATCGCGTTTGACCATCACTTTTTTCTGATTGCCGCGAAGAGCCTGATCGTAACCCAACTCCAGGCCTTCAAGCCCCTGTCCTTCGATTCCCAAGAATCCCAGGGTTTGCGCCAGCAAAGTTTCATTTGGATAAACCCGGCGCCACTCTTCTACGAAGGAAAGTCCGCGAATGTCCCAGGATTTAATTTCATCGGCTTTGTCTTGCTCAATCATGCGCTGGATCCACACAAAACGACGGGAACCATCTTTGATCTTCGCAAATACCGCTTCAGGATTCTGATTCAAAACTTTAGCAATCTTCTTTGCCACGACTTTGCGGTTTTCCAAAAGCTTCGGATCCGCATACAAAGAGTAAGCCGTCGCGGACATGGCAAGATCTCTTCCGTTGCGATCCACAATCGCCCCACGGCGGGCCTGCAAAGTCACTTTCGTCTGAAACTGACGGTTTTGAAGTGCGTTCAAACGATCGTTCGGCAAAAACTGCAAGTAAGCAGCACGCATAATCAGCATGGACCACAGAGCGACGATACCAACAAAGATGAAGACAATACGTGATTTCAACTAAAGATCCTTTTTCGCCACTTTATTAACAGGTGCTTCCACAACTCCACTCAAATGAATGATCTGATTGGCCTGGATTTTTTTAAGTGTGAATTTCTGTTGGGCCATGTGGTCCAACAATTGCGGACGAGTGATTTTCGCCAATGCGATTTCCTTCACTCGTTTTTCTTCGGAAACTTTTTTGTGTTCGCGAGTCAGCTTCAGCACGCTGTAACCCATGCGGCGCTCTTCCATTTGCAGGAAGACGATCGCGAACAAAGTAGAAATGATAAGTAAAATACTAAAGAACGGTTTAAGTTGCCTAAAGTTTTCCGAGCTCATCCTGAGCACTCCTCTCGAAGACTCTCAACTTCGCGGATCGCGAGCGAGAGTTCATGTCCAACTCTTCCTGAGATGGTACGACTACTTTTTTGTACACCGGTCTGCCAAGCGCTTCTGCATCTCGGAAGATATTCTTCACAATACGATCTTCTAACGAATGGAAAGTGATGACTGCCAAACGACCACCGGGCTTTAACGCCTTCATCATCGCTGGTAAAGCTTCACCGACGACTTCAAGCTCTGAGTTCACTGCTAAACGCAAAGCCATAAAGTATTTCGTCGCAGGATGATGGCCTTTAACTTGCCAACCATCCACACGCTCGATCAAGCCTGCAAGTTGATTTGTCGACTGGAATGCCTTGGTTTTACGATCGTTCACGATCGCACGCACAACACGAGACGGACGATAAACTTCGCCGTACTCTTTGAAGATCCGAATGAGATCGTCCTCTGTTGCCGTATTCACAAGCACCTCAGCCGTCAATCCTTGCTGCTGATTCATTCGCATATCTAGGGGACCATCGTGGTAAAAACTAAAGCCTCGGTCGGCCTGGTCTAACTGCGGTGAGCTCACTCCTAGATCTAAGAGCATCATATCAAAGTTATTTAGATTATGTTCTGAAAATTTCGAGAAATTTCCATGGATTACCTGAAGATCACCTTTCTCGACTTCCGTCTGGAAACGAGTTTTCGCGTAATTAATCGCGGCTAGATCTTGGTCCATAACCACGGCCTTCATCTGCGGAATGGTGTGCTTCACGGCCATGTAGTGACCACCTCTTCCGAAGGTGCCATCGAAGTATTTAACATCCGCTTGGTTGCGATAGGGATAAAATGCGGCAAGCACTTCCTGAACCATCACCGGGTTGTGTTCTTTCGAAAACTCAACAGGAAGCTCGACCTTTGGCGGGATTATCTCTTCGCGGATTTCAATTTTTTCACCAGTTCCCGGCTTATATTTTTTCATGTGCGAAACTTTCGTTAGTAACAGGTCAAAGTCTGTTGAAACCAGAGAGACGTAAGACTTTCAAGGTATGAATAATTCTATTGAGCGTCAAGTCGCTTTAACCTACTCTTGTATATAAGGCTTCTTCGAATATTTAAAAGGACTTGAATATCGATGCTCATTAAATGCCCACGTTGTGGTTTTCAACAACCTATTGATAAATATTGCGCTCAATGTGGCGTCGATATCGAGAGCTTTAAGCCGCCTGCGGCTCCGCTATTCAAAAAAATATTTGGCAATCCCCTGGTGCAATTGAGTTTGTTGTTAGTCACCGCTGGAAGCGTTGGCACTTACATTTATCAAAAAGGCCAAGACAATCTTCAACAACGAGTCACCTATCTTAAGTCCTCTGTACAAATCAATTCCTCAGAGTTGAATCCTCCTCCGCCACCACCACCGACGGCAGAGGTTGCCTCTGATTTTGCTCCGGCTCCCACTGCTGAAGAACTGGCTTCCCAACAAACAGAAGCAGCTTCAAGCGAAATGCCTGGAGCGAAAGCCGCTTTGGCAGCAAATAAAGAAGGCGCCGGCGCAAAAGACAACAAAGACGCGCGCGGCTTGGCAAAAACTTCGGGAGCGCATTTAGTCGTCTATTACGCCGAAGTCGGTCGCGGCACTTTGAATGGAATCTTTGAAGCAAGCCAGAACACAGGGCAGTTTATGAGCTTCAAAGACTACACGGCGGGAATTTTACCGAATATTGAAAAGCGCTTAACAGCCCCGAATATCAAGATCCTGCACAAAGAAGATCGCGCGCTGGATTCGTCGAAAACCCTGCAGTGGTTCTATGGCCTTAAGGATCGCCGCAATCCTTCGGTGGAAATCGGCTTAACAACCTTTTTTGAATTGAACGAGATGGATTCAAACAATCTTCGCGGAAACCTGGAGATTCAAAGAACTTGGCGCGAGGCCAGCTCTGCAGGAGGCGGCCAAGGTGGTTATGAAATCCAAAGAAAGTCCTTCCCCGCCATTTTTGAAATTGGCACAGGAACGGGCTTCTTCATGTCGGGCGTGATGCCCACTCTTTCTAATCTGGAAAACGACGACGAACTCACAGCAATTGATGTTTACAAAATCCTACACTCCCCGCGCTTTAGAGCCGGCGACAGCGATTTTGTGATCTTCATTGAGTTCGCCAAGGGCAACTGACAGACAACTAACCAGACAGCTGGGAATACACCATGGCAAAGTTTCAACAGGAGCTGGGTCACCACTACGGGCCTCAAGTTCATATCATCGACAGTCCTTTTTTAAATGGCCTGCTGGCAAAAGCCTGCCACCCCGACTGTGTTCAACCGGAAATCAATCGCATTGTAGAGGTGCTCTACACACATCTGATCTCTTTGACGATGAATAATGAGTTTGATCAAGAGCACTTCACTCAAGTCACGCGCATGACCGAAGCTCATCCCGAGCAATTACTCAAAAGCCATCGCCTGTCACCGCAGCAAAAAGCGGTCAGCGTCAACTTGGCTCGAGCGGGAACATATCCAAGCCATATTTGTTACAACTTCCTGCACTTTGCGCTTCCGGCTCAAAACGTGCGCCAAGACCACATCTTTGCGGCACGCATGACAGACAGCAAGGAACATGTCACCGGAGCGAACTTAGGCGGCATGAAGATCGGCGGAGACGTCAAGGAAGCCCACGTGATCTTCCCAGACCCCATGGGGGCCACGGGCAACACCATGGTGACTGCGATCGAGCATTATAAGAAACACATTGAAGGGCCAGCTAAGAAGTTTATCTGCCTTAATTTGATTGTGACGCCAGAGTACTTGAAGAATGTTCTTAAGGCACATCCAGAGGTCGTAATCTATGCCTTAAGACTTGACCGAGGGCTCAGTCCTCAGGCAGTTTTAGATGCAACTCCAGGCCAATATTGGGATCAGGAACGCGGCTTAAATGATAAGCAGTATATTGTTCCCGGTGGCGGCGGTTTTGGCGAAATCATGAATAACTCGTTCGTGTAAGAAAGGCCTTCACAATGACAAACTTGACTCTTAAACCCTACATCACTGAAGAAAAGCTCCAAGCAAAAGTTAAAGAGTTGGGTGCAGCTCTGACTAAGAAATTCAAGGGCGAAAAAGTTGTCGCAGTTTGCGTGCTTAAAGGCTCTTTTATGTTCTACTCTGATTTGATTCGCAGCATGGAAACTGACATCACTTGCGAATTCTTCGGCGTTGCTAGCTACCACGGCGGCACTTCTTCTTCAGGTGAAGTGAAAGTGACTCTGGACCTTGCGAGCCCCGTTGAAGGCGTTCATGTGATTCTGGTTGAAGACATCGTCGATACTGGTCTTACAATGAACTATCTCAAAGGTGCGATTCTTTCTCGCAAACCGAAAAGCCTTACGACAGTGGCTTTACTTGAAAAGCCAGATGCATTGAAAGTGGAATGCCAATTGGATCACGTCGGATTCAAGATCCCGAACGACTTCGTTGTGGGCTATGGTTTGGATTACCAAGGTTACTACCGCAATCTTCCATACATCGCGCAAGTTCAAAACTTCCAGTAAGAAATTTTCTGTAATTTAAAATGAAAAAGGAGAGCCACAAGCTCTCCTTTTTTTTATGCGCCGAGCGAAGCAAAAGGTGCCTGGCACCTTTTGCTTATTTCTTTGCTTTGCTGACGGCGAGTTGATCGAACTCAGCTTTAGGGATGGCGACGGTCACAACCTCACCCACGGAGTGTTTGTTTTTAAGGTATTTTTTTGAAACCTGAACTTTGCTGTCTTCAACTTTCAAAGTCAGAGTTTTCTCCTCTAAGGAAACAATCTTTCCTGTGATCGCCACGGTGTCCGCCGTTACCGCCAAAGCAGAAGCGCTCATCACCATCAGAGTTATGAAAGAGAAAAGAGCTTTCATTAGTTTACTCCCCGGCCGCTTGTGCTTTCTGTGCGCTTGATAACCGCGCCATCTGCACCCGTCTTCGCTGGGCCGTCTGCACGCTTGGAACCGTCAGTTCGTTTTGACTTGTCAGCCTCGCATGCGCAGGTTTTCGCTGCATCCCCGGTGCTTTTGATCGGCGCCACATTGTCGCCGCCAAATTTTGGAATGATCATTGGGATATCAGCCTTAGTGATTGATTTATCCTCCATGCACACGCTTGCCGTTGGGCAACTGTTGGACATGTCGGGACGACAATAGGCATTCTCTTTAACCTCTACAGGGCCACTTTCAAAACCCATGCGCATGCATGTGGCCTCCAGTGCGCAGATTTCTTTATTAAAAAGAAGGGCTCGTTTTTCTGAAGTCGTTTTGCATTCATTCATTTTCAACTTTGCTTCATCAGCGTGAGAGTTCAATCCAAGACCAAGCAGAACAAGAACTAGATATTTCATAACGTCCTTCGATAGGATTTTAAGTTTTACAGATAACTTTAATCCTATCATTTCAGTCGCAAACCCCACTCCTAAACCGACCGCTGTTCTCCAATTCAGTAAGTACGTCCAGTCCCTTGCACCCCTTAGAAGGGCGCCCCGCCGTGCGCACAAATAAAAAACCCCAGAGTTTGCACCCTGGGGTCTTAATGTTTTTAACTCAATTCAGGTAAAAACTAGGCTTTTGCTGTTGCAGCGCCTTTACCTTTTTTAGCAGCTAGTTCTTCAGGAGACATGCCCCAAGGAGAACCTTTTTTGTCGCCACCGCCGCCACGGCCACCTTGACCACGACCTTTACCGCCGCGTCCACCTTTGCCGTCAGCTTTTTCAGCAACAACTGGTTTTGCAGTGATAAGGAATTCTGGTACGTAGTGGAATTCTTCAACTTGAACTGCTTTTGCAGGAGCTTTTTCGCCTTCGTTCAAGCTCATAACAACAACGCGTTTTAGAGCGTCTTTGTTTTGACCAGCAACTTCCAAAGCGTTTACGAAGTGCTTCAATTTATCGCCTTCGAACTTAAAAGTTTCACCAAGGCTTGCTGAGATTTCTTCAGCGTTTTTGCCTTCAGTTGTAAGCGCCGCTTTAGCAGCAAGACCTTTGTTCAATGTAAATGTTGGGAATTCAGTTACTGATTTCATGGCGATCCTCTCGTTCCGACTTAGCGGAGTAATTTGCCAGCACTTCAACTTTGTCGAAGCAATAATGAGGCTCTTAGTTAACACAAAGGCCGCAGGTATCAAAGGACAATGACAAATCATATCCAAAGTTCCTACCTTAGACCGCCGATGGCGACGAATTTAGGACGAGGGCCTAGGAAATACCTAACAATCTCAAGGACATCTGTGATATCGCGCCTCCATCCACCGAGGCCAAAAATTTCACTCTACGGTCCTCTTAAAACCTCATCTAGCGTCAGAAAAAATAGAAAAGGAGAGCTTTTGGCTCTCCTTTTCTATTTAGGTCCGTGGAATCTTTGAAAACAGAGGCTTTAGCGCAAATCGAAAAGCAGGAACTCAGTTTCCTTGTTCGCTTTAATTTTTACCAAATCCTCATCTTGAATCGCCAAACCGTCTCCCGCATTCAAGACTTCTCCATTCACTTCGATTTGTCCTTCAGCAAGCTGAACCCAAACGCCGCGCTCAGGGCGCAGTTTAAATTCCAGGGTTTTGCCGGCTTCAAGAACTGACGCATAAAGGTCCACGTCTTGATGGATCTTTTGACTGTCTTCGCGTCCATCCTTAGAAACCAACAGGCGCAATACGTTCAGCTTCTCTTCCTTGCGGAAAGATTGCTGAGTGTAGCCTGGGGCAACACCCACTGTATCCGGTTGGATCCAAATTTGAAAAAGTTGAAGCTCATCCGTTTTGGAAGGATTGCTTTCAGAATGCCGAATTCCAGTTCCTGCATGCATAACCTGGATTTCACCAGCCTTGATTTGGCCAACACTTCCCAGGCTGTCACGATGCTCGACGGCACCCTTAAGAACATAAGTGATAATTTCCATGTCTCGGTGCGGATGAGTTGGGAATCCTGAGTCCTTGGCGATCCAATCTTGGTTAATAACTCGAAGATCGCGAAAGCCCATAAATTTTGGATCGTAATAGTCACTGAACGAGAAGGTATGGAAAGATCTTAACCAACCACCAAACTCTGCAAACCCTCGTTCATGAGATGCTCTAAGTAACATCATAAAATCATCCTTTCTCATGCGCCCCGGCTCGTGGCCGAAGCGCAAACACGCTATAGCTACTAAGTTTAAACCTTTTTAAAGAGCGGTTTGAAGCTCTGGAAGTATGCGATGCCGAGGAACAAATTGAAAGCTGTCATCACCAAGGCGATGCCGGCTCCTGAGGTATCCAAAACTGTGTGATACAGAAGAATCTGAATCACGATCGGCGAAATCACCACCAAAGCCAAAGGCACGGCGATGTTAGCCAGCAACATCACACCGACTGCGATCTCCGTCACCTTCAAAAGCATGAAGAAATAAGGAGCCGCCATCAAGCCACTCAAGAATTTAAGACCTGCTTCTGATGGAGGAGGTTGTGGCAAGAAATGGAAGAAGAAATTCAAACCAAATACCAACCACAAAAGACCGAAAATCAAACGTGCGCCAACTGCTGCTTTTTTCATAGGGATACTCCTTAAAGTATGTTTAATCGAACTTGAACAATATAGCCCACTAAATGATCTAAAAAAAATATAATATTTTGATTAACATGATCTAAAATTCTGATATAGTTGGAGGTGATGACATTAGATCAGTTGCAAGTTCTTCAAACCATCGTCAAATCCGGAAGCTTCAGAGCCGCATCCCAGGAACTGCATCGCGCCCAAAGCGCGGTGAGCTATGCGATGCGCACCCTGGAAGATGAGTTGGGATTCAAAATCTTCAATCGCGACCAATATCGCCCCGAACTGACTCCTCAAGGACGTGCCTTCCTCAAGAAAACCGATGATCTGATTTTTCAATTTGATGAAGTGAAAGAAACCGCAGAATTTTTAAAAAGAGGATATGAACCTGAAATCCGTCTCGCCGTGAGCCTGCTGTGGCCCCTCCCTAAACTCACAAGCATGCTCAAGGAGTTCACTCAAAAATTTCCGCAGACGGAAATCAAAATCATCAACGATGTCCTCAGTAATGACGAACAGTTGCTGGAAGACCACGCGGATATTGCGCTGGGTGCGATCTTCAACGAGAAAGGCCTTTTGGTTACCGAGGAGCTTTTCAAAGTGAACATGGTGCCGGTGTGCTCAGCAAAACACCCTCTGGCTAAAATTAAGAAGCCCAAACCAGAGCAGCTCAGCGAATATCCGCAGATCATCCTGAGGAGCACGGTGAAAAACTCCAATCGCTCCCAAGGAATCCTGAATCCGCACAAGGTGATCAGTGTTCAAGATTTCCTGACCAAGAAATGCTTCCTCGAAGCAGGTTTAGGTTGGGGGTTGATGCCTGATCATCTGGTCAAAGAAGAAATCAAGCAAAAATCACTTGTGCCGCTCGAGGCAAAACCCATCAAAGAGACCCTGAACATAGCTCGGCACTCCGCAAAAGATTTGGGTCCCTGCGGTAAATTCATCTGGGACTATTTTTCGAATAGACAAAAAAAACCGACCCAATAAACTAACAACAAGCCTCCGCACCCACCATTGCGCGCTGAGGCTCAAAAACTGTTTGATGCCCACCTTTGGTGGGACCGACGTACCTCACCCGCCCACACGGAGTTTTCAATGAAGCAGTATCACGATTTGATAAAATTTGTTTTAGAGAATGGAAATAAAAAAGAAGACCGCACTGGCACTGGAACGATTTCTGTTTTTGGATATCAAATGCGTTACAACCTTCAAGAAGGTTTTCCTCTTTTAACGACCAAGAAACTTCACACACGTTCAATCTTTCATGAGCTTTTGTGGTTCCTCAAAGGCGAAACAAATATTCAATATTTGAAAGACAATAAAGTTTCTATCTGGGACGAGTGGGCTGATGAAAACGGCAACTTGGGACCCGTTTACGGAAAACAATGGCGCTCTTGGGAAACTGCCGACGGTCGCACTATCGATCAAATTAGCAATGTCGTAGATCAGATCAAGAAGAATCCAGATTCTCGCCGCTTACTGGTTGTGGCCTTCAATCCTGGTGACGTGGATAAGATGGCGTTGCCACCTTGCCATGCCTTTTTCCAGTTTTACGTCGCCAACGGAAAGCTTTCTTGCCAGCTTTATCAAAGAAGCGCGGATATTTTCCTCGGCGTTCCTTTCAATATTGCGAGCTATGCACTACTCACTCATATGATTGCGCAAGTTTGTAATCTTGAAGTGGGCGATTTTGTTCACACGCTGGGTGATGCGCACTTGTATTCAAACCATTTGGAGCAAGCTCAGCTGCAGTTGACTCGCGACTTCCGCCCGTTGCCACAGTTGAAATTGAATCCAGCCAAAAAAGACCTTTTCGATTTTACCTATGAGGATATCGAAATCGTTGGCTACGATCCACATCCTGCGATCAAGGCACCGGTGGCCGTATGATTTTAACCCATGTTGTAGCCTGCTCTGAAAATCGCGTGATCGGCGCCCAAGGAGATATTCCTCCTTGGAACTTGGCCGAAGACATGAAGTTTTTCAGAGACACTACCAAGGGTCATATCATGATCATGGGCCGCAAAACTTTTGAATCTTTCAAAGGAAAAGCGTTGCCCAATCGCTACCACATTGTGATCACGCGCGAACCTGCGAAACAAAAATTTGAGTCGACCGAAAAAAGTCCCGTGGTTTTTGTTTCGAGTCTGGAAGAGGCTATCGAATTGGCGAAGCCCTTGACCGCTCAATGGGGCGACGAGGTGTTTATCATCGGCGGTGGAGAGATCTACAAGCAGGCCCTCGACAAGAACCTCACTGATAAGATTTATCTAACACTTGTGCATCGCGAATTCCATGGCGACACTTATTACCCACAAATCGACGAAAAAGTTTTCACGCTGACAAATCGCCGTGACGTCGAAACGCCTATTCCTTTTTCGTTTCTGACCTACATCCGCAAGTAAGGTCCAGAATTTAGTCCCAATTTGAGATCAGGCATTATTTAACTCAGAGAACACGATTTTTCTTCCGAGAATAGAAGTGTCGCGGAGTTTTGAATGACTGAAACCATTGCCAAGAGATTTGAAACGAAAGAAAAGGCCGTTATTGAGGTCTATGGACACGTCGGCGTCCTCGGAGCCAACCTTCGAAACCTGTCAGAAACCGGGGCCTTTTTGGAAGTATCCCATGGGGACTATGTGCCTCAAAAAGGCGACCTTCTGAACCTTACAGTCCAGTTAGAGACCATCAAGAAAACCCACAATGTTTCAGCTGAAGTTGTTTGGACTGAAGGAATGGGACTTGGCATTTGCTTTATTAACAAAGACGAAGTGCTTGAAAGAATGATGGCCAAAGCTCTCGGTTTCTAATATGCTCTCGATCCATGCAGATCCATCCACAAGTTGATTTGAGTACGCAAAATACCTTAGGCCTTCGCTCTCAAGCAGGTCTTTACACGGAATTGCACAGTATTATTGATCTGCATGCTCTGATCCAAGATCCCAGTCTTAAAAATGAAAAATGGCATATCCTTGGTGGCGGCAGCAACTTGGTGCTCCCTTCTGTGGTGCAGGGATTGGTGATCAAAGTGGCCAACACCGGCCGCGAGCTGCTTCATGAAGAGGCCGATCACTGGTTCGTCAAAGCTCATGCTGGCGAAAATTGGAATGACTTTGTTCAATGGACCTTACAACACGGCTATCATGGACTTGAGAATCTTTCGCTCATTCCTGGCACCGTGGGGGCCGCCCCTATTCAAAACATCGGCGCCTACGGTGTCGAAGTTAAAGACACAATATGGGAAGTAACGGGAGTCGATCTTAAGACGGGTGCACTTAAAACCTTCTCTAATGAAGAATGCCGTTTTTCTTATCGCGATAGTTTCTTCAAGCAGGAAGGCGCCGGAAAATACCTCATTTGGGATGTGACTTTCCGTCTTCCTAAAAAAGTAAAATTGAATTTGGACTATGGCGATGTTCGCAAGGAACTGGAACGTCAGGGGCTTGAAGAAAATCCTGTCAATGTCTCGAAAGCCGTGATCGCGATCCGCTCCAGCAAGCTCCCCGATCCCAAAGTGATTGGCAATGCAGGAAGCTTCTTTAAAAATCCGATTGTTTCCGCCTCACAAAAAGAGGATTTGCTAAAAAAATATCCGCAGCTGGTAAGCTTCCCCGCTGGTGAAGGTAAATTCAAATTGGCTGCGGGCTGGTTGATTGATCAAGCTGGATGGAAGGGCCAAAAGTTAGGCCCCGTCGGCATGTTTGAAAAACAAGCGTTAGTGCTAGTAAATCACGGCGGAGCTTCTGCTGATGACGTCTGGAAGCTCGCCGCCAAAGTCTGCGCAGATGTCAAAGCTCGATTTGGAGTAGAAATCGAACCCGAACCCATTCGCTGGTAGGTACGGACACACTTATGGTGTCGCACTTGCGTCACCATAAGTGTGTCCGTACCTTTTTTGATTCCTTTTTTTGATTATTTGATTTTCACTTTTGCCTTTTTGAGATTCAAGTCGATCAGACGTTTGAACAAAGGCTTCTTACGCGCATCACTTGTGCGATCCAGGAAGTAGACGGACTGTGAAGAAGATTTTGCCTGTACGAATGTTGGATTGATGGCCTTGAACACACTGCTGATATCCGCAAAAACCGCCACACCGCTCGTACCAGGAGTCACACCACTGAAAATGCCACCGTAACCACTCACTCCTTGCGCATTAAATGGCGCGAAGATATTTGCTGTTACTCCTGCGCTTAGGCTGTCAGATACCAAGGCATAACCAACCACGGCTTTTTGCAAAGTCCCTTCAATATTCACATACAACTTCGATGTCTTGCTGTTATTCAACGGCAGCGAGTACCAGTTGTTGGCATTCACTCCCCAGACTGGGAAAGCTGTTCCATTGGGAAGACCTTTTTCGGGAGTCAAAGATTGAAGCTTTGCCACTTTGGAAAGATTCAGCTCCAAGGAAATATCCGTCACACCTTGAGAGGGCGTCGCGATAGATACCAAACCCAATTGCTCCAGGGGATTTTCGGGATTGTAGATAGGCAATTGCACTGCCAAGATTTGCACGTTGTTGGAATCCAAATGCGTTGTCAGATCGACATAGATATCGCCCTGCTGAACTTCGGCTTTTAGATCGGCCCCTTTAATAATTTGCACTCCATTTTCCGAACAGGCCGCGAGTGAAGAAAGGGTCAAAGCTGCCAAAAATAATTTCTTTATTGTGATCATTGTTGCGAACTCCTAGTTGATAAGTTTCAGGTGGCGACGTTTTCGGTGCGCCCGAGAAGAACTAAATAGGTGCGAACGAAATCCTGACAAATACGACGCAAAGTCTGAACAACAAGAGGCCATTTAAAATGGCGTCCATAGCACTTTAAAGCCCCGCAATTTGTTCCTTGTCAAAAAGGTCGACAACCAACTTGGTCTCAAAATGAAATTAGGGTAGTTTTGCGGGGCTTTTTCTTTGCACATAGGGGAATCGATGCAAACACGTTGGTTGAGTTTCATATTAGTAGTATTGACGATGATGACAGTTCTGAATGCTTCGGCTCAGGGCTCCTCTGCGGCGCTCTGCCCTGTCCCTAAGGGTGCAAAGCTCGCTCGCGATCAACGCGATGGCGTGCGCTTAGCCTGCTTGAAGCAAAAAAAATCTGAACTCAATGTGACGCAATGTTTGGGCATTGCGAACTCTATGGAATATTCAACCAATGCAGAAGATGCCCGCATGGTTTGTCTTTATGATCTTCGTCAAAAATTGACCCCGAAAGAATGCCTCACCGTCACTAGAGCTATGGAGTACCCTGATTCTGGAGACGAGGCTCGCTGGGAGTGCATTCGCCGATACAACAAGTCCCTTTCAACAAAACAGTGCCGCATTTTCGCAAAAAGCATGAGCTATCCTGCCAACGCTCAACGAGCAGAGGTTTACTGCAGCCAGGAGCTTCAGTAGATTTTGTTGAACCCAGACCTAGGTCCAGCTGTAATGAACATTACAGGTTTGTAAAAATCCAGACTTGCGTACATGTCCTTGGAGGCCTAATCTGTCCTCAGGGGACTCGTATCCCCTCGGGAAAGGGAGAATCACTTCAACATGATTCAGTCTATGGAAAAAGAAAAAGCGAAGAAAACTAAGATTATCGTAAAAGCTCCAACTCAAGAACGTTCACGCCAAACAGTAGCAACTATACTCGATGCCTGCTCACGACTCTTGGTTTCAGAAGGTTTTTACTCCATTACAACAGACAAAATTGCAAAAGAGGCTGGCGTCAGCATTGGCTCCCTCTATCAATTCTTTGGCAATAAAGAGTCTGTGGTTCAAGCCGTTGTAAAAAGCTTGATGGAAGAAGACAAGCGCATCATGACCGAAAGAATGCGCGCGATCTCACCTCTACCTCCAGAACAGCGCGTGAAAGCAATGATCGAACTTTCGTTCGAGATTTGCCGCCGCAATTATGAATTGCGTGCGAAGCTAACGACGATTCAGTACTACGTTGCAGAAGCTTCGTATGTTTCTGAATTCATCCGCTTCTTCCAGGAAGTTGTTCGCTACAATCTTCCACAAATTCCCGGCAAGGATATGGATAAAGTTTCCTACCTGTTGGTGAATGCGTTCATCGGCCTTGTAAACACTATGGCGATTGATAATCCTAACTATATCAATGACCAATCATTGCTGAACGAGATCTCTCAAATGTTCTTTAAGTATTTGGATATTGGAACCCCAGCCGAAAGCACCAAAAGCCTTTCAGCAGGAAAAGGCGACTTCATTTAAGAACTGAAGCACCACATATCTTTAAAATAAAAAACCCGCTGATGAAGCGGGTTTTTTATTTAGCGCTGCTTGAATCAGGCTTCTATCGGGTTCTTTTCTCATCAGCAGCAATTGAACGCTCTCTATGAGCCAAAGAAATCAAAGCGATGTTGTATTTATCCTTTGGCACCGAAACCACTGTGTATTTCGGAATAGCGTAACCACGTTTCGTTACAAGCGCCGTCAAATGGGGATTGAAAACTTGTGCTTTCTCCAAATCGCCATCAAACCATTTCACCAAATCTTTGTACTTTACCGCCGTCGGCAGCTTCAAGTCTTGAGAGTCCAAAGGTTTTGACCAAACTACGGAACCAAAATAAGCACTGGCATTCTTCTCAACTTCTAATACAGCCATAAAGCATGCGTAGAAATTTCTCGATGCAAAACCAAAACTGCGACGAGAATCAACATTCTCAATCAAGTGAGCAAGATCCTTGGTTTTATATTCTGAAGTCATCTTTTTCACGCCCGTCGGTCCGTGATTGTAACCAGTCACTGCCAGGGGCCAAGACTCCAACATGCTGTAGTTCTGGCGCAAAAGTTTTGCCGCCAGCTTCGTTGCCTCCAGCGGATGATTGCGCTTGTCGACACTTGCTGAAATCATCTTATAAGGACGAGCTGTGTAAGGCATGATTTGCCAGATACCACTCGCACCCACCTTGGATCGGGCCATGATATTGAACGAACTTTCCACAAACGCCAGGCGGGTCAACTCCGTTGGAACTTTTGCTTCGCGGAAGATTTTCTCCATGTCCTCAATATAACGACCGGAATAGAAGATCGCAGCTTGCATACGATCTTTCTGGCCCAACTGAAAGCGCATGCGCTCTGCCGTCGGCTTATCCATCTTCAGGCGAATTGCGATTTCTTTTTTAACCGTGTCGATCTTCTTTTGTTTTTCACGATCAGTTTTCAAGTCTTTGAAATCCACAACTTCATAGATGGTCTCTACGTTGTCCATATCGTGGATCACACCTTGCGATGTTGTATATTTAGAATAGATATCCACCCAGAACTGAACCTGCTTTTCCATTCCTTTAGGAACAGCAAAAGCCGTGTCAGAATAACCAAGGAAATCCTTTTGATTCTTAAAATCGGGAGCACGCCAAATACGGCTGTCTGCGTTTAAAGGCGCCGCGACCTGCGGCACCACCTGCGCAGCAATATCATCTGCCGAATAGGCAGCTGTAGAGCTGAGCAAGAAAACGCTTAATACTGAGACACTCATTAGTTTCATCGAACGTGCTCCTGTCATGGATCTAATTCGGCTTATTTTACTAAGAAGATAAGCAATTTATCAAAAAATTGGCGAACCTTTGTTTCATCTGTAGAACCGTTATAAATGAAACTAAAAGTCACAACTCGTCCGTCCTCAAGTCCCGCGTATCCAGCTAGAGTTACAACATTGTTGATGTATCCCGTTTTGGCGCGCACCCATCGTTCGGCAGCAGAATTATTCATTCTCTTTTTGAGTGTCCCATCAATGCCTGCAATTGGTAAAGAGGTGAGAAACTCTGGCTGGACTCTAAAGTCATTTCTTAAATGCTGAAGTACTTTCCACATCACATATGAGGACATCTTATTTTCACGTGTTAAGCCCGAAGGACTTTCGATGTGATATTGCTCTTCAGGAAGGTTCAAGCTTTTCAGATGTTCATTAATCAAAACCACACCATCTGCCAGAGTTGCACCTTTGGACTTGCGCAAAGTTCCCAAATTTTTAGTGAGCATTTCTGCGACATAGTTATTCGAAAACTTATTCATGTCGGCCAAAATTTGCTCAATCGCTTTGCTTTCTGATTCCGCGAGAACATCCGCCTTCTCTGGTGTGACACCAGTTTTGATGCCGCCGGTTACTTGAATTCCTCTTTGCTCCAAGAAGGCCTTCAAATTGTATCCAGACCAAAGGTCCGGTTGTGTGATGTTTTTAAAGATCGCAATTTCCTTGTAGCCCTTACCGATGCTGCCACCCACGTGAATCACATCACCATCAAACTTCGAGTCTTCTTTTCGATCTGCCACCAACTTGTTGTCGCTGCCAGAGGTGGTTTTCGCTTTCGAGACCAGACGGATGTAGTCGTTTTCTGGATCTGCATAAACTTTTGCCTCTTGTCCTGGCTGACCTGGGCGGACAAAGATGTTGGCAGAATTCCAATTGAAGGACATCGCCCCCACCGGAGCATCGTAAGCTCGATCCACGCGTTCTTTTTGGCGACTAACGTCGTAACGCATTTTATCAAATAGCGAGTCATCCACGATAATATCGCCTTCGATTTTTTTAATCTGACTGCGCAAGAATGCGTTCACCAGGAACCACATGTTCTCAGAAACAAAAGAAGGATCTCCTCCCCCTTTCAGATACAATGAACCTTTAAGAACACCGTTCTTCACGTCAGCGCTGGAAAGAAGCTGCGTTTTGAATTTATGCCCCGGAGGAAAATTCGCCAAGACTGCAGAAGCCGTCACAACCTTACTGATGGAGGCTGGAATCATTATTTGCTTTGAGTTTATATCAATAACGGTCTTCAGACCCTCGCCCTCACCTGTCGTGGCGTAAACTGAAAGGTCTTTTAACTGGACCCCTTGCTTTTTTGCGAGACTCTCCAGTTCGCTCTGCACACCTTTGGCTTCCACATTGGCTTGTGCATTGAGCATCCACATCACAGCTGTCGTAAGAATAAAGAACTTCATCGGCAAATAATCCTTTCACTAAGCTCTCGCCAATACCAGCCAGACGCCCGCTGGACAATAGTAGCGATCAAAAATTCAGTTCGCAAGAGGAGCAGGCCCTTGATAGACTTTAGAACATGAAAAAACGCGAATGGCTCATCGTGATTCTTCCTCTTCTGGCAACCTGGTTCGTGGACCGCGTCACCAAAATGTGGGCAGCTGATCTCAAACAGATTCTATCTTTTGGTCCTCTTCATTTCGTATTGCACCACAATCACGGAGCAATGCTAGGCCTATTTTCAGATTTGCCATCGGTACTTAGAATTGTGTCTTTGTCGACGGGTGGCGCCTTTCTGCTTTGCACCTATGCTTTGATTCAATATTTGCTTCCGATCAAATCACTCACCTTGCGCTCGGGCCTATCCATTCTAATAGGCGGCATCATCGGCAATGTGACAGATCGTATTTTGTGGGGCTATGTCGTCGACTTCATCGTCGTCGGAACTCCCTCCCTTTCAAGCCCGGCGTTCAACTTAGCTGATGCCTTGCAATGGGTGGGCTATGGACTGATTGTTTATGCGATCATTCGCGAAGGCGAATTGCTTTGGCCTGAAAATAACGTGCGCAAGCAGTATTGGGTCAACATGCCTTTTCAGCTCAAATACTGTTTTGTCTTAATGGGTGTTGGTTTGAGTTTGACCTTGATCAGCCTGGTATTCTCTTACACATATTTGCGTGTCACAATCCAGGAGCTCGTTGGTAACAACATGTTCCTGATGAATAAATTTTTAGTACCCTACGTGATCACGTTCATGATTATTTGTGTCGCATTCTGCGCAATTTTATTTGCTGTGGGTCGCCTGATTTCCCACCGCATCGCAGGCCCGCTCTATGCTTTCGAAAGATTTTTATCCGAAGCGCTGGCTGGAACGGCAAGGCCTTTAAAGCTGCGCAACGGTGATGAATTCAAGCATCTTGAAGAACTTGCGGACCAAATCAATGCCCGTCTTCAAGCGATAAAACGTGAACGCACCGTCAACGTTATCGAGTTCTCAGAGAGCGAAACTGAGAAGAAAAAAGATCCTGTCGAGTAAAACCGCAACAAGAACCGATTAAAAACCTGTCAAACCATCTCGTCTGAGCAAGCAAATAGGCTCAGACTGAGACTCTCCTTAATTAGACTCCTGAAATCTCATAAAACCACCCTCTCAGATATACAGCCTGATTCGAAAAAAACCGAATAGTTGTTTATGTTTAAGGGGAAGAAGAGCAGCACGTTTTTAGCGATGATCATGATGATCGTTGCCAGCGGACTCATCGGTTGTACCGATGTGGTGCCGAAAGTTTCCCTTCTGCGTGGTCAGCTTGATAACTCCAATAAAATTTTATTTGCTCCATTCATTCCAAGCCAAAATCCAGCCAATGATTATTCTGAAAAATTTGCGACAGCCTCGGGAACTGGTTATTCAGCTTACAAGGTGACTGTCATTCCATCGGTTCAAAGCTGCAGCAGCGTCGACTTCACCTCAGTCGTAGAGACAGCTTCCGGCAAAGGCTCATTCATTCCCACAGCCGATGGTGCTTACGTCTTCTGTGCTATCGGAAAAGTGGCAGCCACGGGAAGCTGGCAACTGGCATCTCAGGCAGTCAGTTCGGCCATCTTGGAAATCGACACCTTGGCTCCACAAACAAGCAGTTTCACAATCAACTCCAATGCAACATACACGACAACTCTTCCTGTGAACTTGCAGCTGACCAGCAGTGGCGCGACACAAATGTTTATCACTCAAGACCCTTCTTGCAATGCAGGGGGAACCTGGGAAAGTTTTAGTCCTACAAAAAGTTGGACTTTGCAGACGGCAAATTCATTAAATCAAATCTACGTGAAATTCAGAGACGCCGCCTTGAACCAAACTTCTTGTCTTTCACAGCAAATCACACATGATGGCATAGGACCTTCCATGGTGACGGTGGACTCGCCAGTTCCCAATTCCATATTAAATGCGAGTATCAGCAGTTCTCTGGCATTCTCGTTGAGCTGCGAAATCAACTCTTCCATTCAAATTTCAGGAGCCTTCTCTCAGAATATTAACTGTCAACCTGATGGCCATGCGTCTCTTGTCATTCCGTTCTCAAGTTTCATGGAAGGAAACAATTCGCTTCAATTCAAAGCCGTTGATGTTGCTGGAAATCAATCTCCAGTTACTGTTGCCAATTACTTCAAGGACACCATCGCTCCCGCAGTAGGAACCTTTACTTCACCAGGACCAGGGAGCTATGCCAATGCATCGAACTATCTGAACTTCCCCGTAAACGGAACCTGCGAGATCGGTGCAACAGTTTTATTCGATGCTCATGAGTTTCCGTGCCCAACTGGAACTTGGGCCGCGACGACCAACTTGTCGAGTTCTTCTGATGGCACTGTCGTGCTCAGCTTCAGCCAAAGAGACACTGCGGGAAATGTCAGCGCGAGCACATCTGTCACAATTAACAAAGACATTGCTGCGCCGGCGCCTTTAACTCTTGCGACTCTTGCTGGAACTTACATCAATCAAGCAAATCAAATCAACTTTGCGATCAATGGCTCCTGCACCTCTGGAAACATGGTGAGAATTTCATACATCTCGGGAGTTGTCGATCTGCCTTGCTCAAGCAATACCTTTAGCAAAGTCTTAGACCTGAACAGCCTGAACGACGCTTCTTATGATTTTAATTTTTTCCAAATTGATCCGGCGGGAAATATTTCAACGGGTGTCACTGCCACTTACATTAAAGACGCGACTTCGCCCATTGTTTCGTTGGCAGGCCCACCCGCCAACACCAGTGGCGGAGAGCAATTGTCCGTGACGGTTTTTGGCCCTGTCGATCTAGCAACCTACAAATATAAATTAGGTCCCCAGGGTTCCACAGATTGTGGAGTTGTTTTTGACTACAGCGCCGCCATTACTAAATCCACACCCATCACGGCGGCTCTCAGTACCTTTCCAGATGGATACTTACAACTTTGTGTTCTGGGAATTGACACCGCCGGAAATATCCAAGGATCAGCAACAACGGCGTCTTGGATTAAAGATACGACTGTCGCTTATTTGAAAATCGTCGAGCGCGAACGCACCGTTGACACAGGTAGCGGCGCTCAACAGTTTTCTTTGGAATTAAGTCAGACCAAACTCTATCCCGTGCAGGTTTATTTCACAGTGGAAGGCGATTCTGTTTTTGGCATCGACCACACTCTTGCCAACAACAGCTCCATCATTATTCCCGCGGGCCAATTAACAAAGCCCCTGACTTTTAATATCTTGAACAACGGCGGCGTGGCTTCGGGCTATTCCACTCTCAAGGTGCGCATCAATCAAATCTCTATGCCCTTGGTGATTCCGGACAATCTGTATCAATCTTCAATGTATATCAAATATGCCGGGGCATTGCCCGCGCCATCCATGGTCTCAATAGGCTCACAACATACTTGTTCGGTTTTAAACAATGGAAAATTGAAATGTTGGGGCGATAACAGCTTTGGACAATTGGGTGATGGAACCTCTGTACAAAAATCAAGTCCCACTGCCGTTGATCCGGCCACGAACTATCAATATGTTTCTGCGGGCAGCTCCCACACTTGCGCCATCAAAACTTCGAACCAACTCATGTGCTGGGGCTCCAACTCTTCCAATGAGTTAGGTCATTCCGGTCCCAATGAAATGACTCCTTATCTTGTGGATTCTGGAACTTCCTACATTCAAGTCAGCGCTGGCTCCCAAGCCTCTTGTGGCATCACCACCTCCAACTTGTTAAGATGTTGGGGCAGCAACTCTGGAAACCGCATCGGTCTGGCAAGTTTAGGTATTTATCCTCCAACAAACATTGGCTCCGGGTACTCTTGGGTTTCCTTGGGCTTGAACCACGCCTGTGGACTTCTGACAGATGGGACCCTGAAATGTTGGGGATCCAACGACAACGGACAGATGGGAGATGGCACCACTGTCGCGCGCATCTCTCCCGGAACCACGGATATTTCAACAAAGTACAGTGATGTCACCGTAGGCCCCAATCATACTTGTGGAATAGTACAGACTACGGGCGTCCTTAAATGCTGGGGTCTAAACAACTATGGCCAATTGGGCCAAGGGGACACGACGTCAAGGCTTTCTCCAACCATTGTCGCTTCAGGAACTTCATTTGTTCGAGTTTGGGCTGGCAGTGCACACACCTGTGCACTCAGTGCCGCGGGGAAAATGTGGTGTTGGGGGTTGAATTCTGAAGGACAATTGCTAAGAGGGCATACTCAGACCCTCAGCAGTCCCGCTATCACTGACTCCACTGAAAATTACGCGACTGTTGCGGCGGGATTCAATGCCACCTGTGGAATCACGGCCACTAACAATCTTAAATGCGGCGGCAGCAACTCTTCCGGGCAAGTTGGCGACAGTACGATCACACATAAGAGAACTCCTAGTTCGACAGGGATTCCAGGAACATTCTCAAAAATTGCTGCCGGGTTTGGGCACACTTGCTTTTTAAGTAACTCCGGATCAATTTCATGCTCGGGCTTCAATGGCTATGGACAAGTTGGTGACGACACTCTCAACAACCGGGTTCTGGCAACAAAAGTTGATGCAGTCACAAGTTACGGTCAGCTCGCGGCGAACTTCTATCACACCTGCGCTATCACGAATGACAGCAAACTCAAATGTTGGGGAAGAAATGACAAAGGACAGATCGGAGATGGCACAACCATCAACCGAGTAAGTCCAACCTTGATTGATTCAAATACAAGCTACGCAAAGGTCGCGGTCGGCACTTATCATACTTGTGCGATCACGACCGCTGGATCTCTAAAATGTTGGGGCAAAAACGACACGGGTCAATTGGGTGACAATACGACCACCACGTCTCCCAATCCAATAAGCATTGATTCGGGTGTCTCGTACTCGACAATCTCCGCCCACGATTCTCACACCTGCGGTATTACCACCTCGGGAGTTTTAAAATGCTGGGGCGACCAGTCCTATGGAAAGCAAGGTAATGGCATCACATCGGGGAGCAAACTCACACCCACTATTGTTGATAATGGCGTGTCCTATTTGATGGTTGCAACGGGCTATGATTCAACATGCGCGATCACCACCACCGGCCAATTGCGTTGTTTCGGTTTTAACGTCTTCGGCCAAATCGGTGACGGCACGACCAGCAATGCTCTCTATCCGACAACTATCGATAGCGGTGTTTCCTATACTCGGATCGCCTTGGGACACTATCACGCGTGCGGAATCACGACAGCGGGAACCGCAAAATGTTGGGGCTGGAATGACTCAGCTCAAGTTGGAAACAACTCGTTTGTCTATCAAGTCAGCCCACAAATTATAGACTCTGGTGTGTCTTACACAGAACTGGCTTTGGGTTACAATCATACTTGCGGCATCACAACTTCGGGAGCTACCAAATGCTGGGGCAACAATAACTACGGACAATACGGCGATGGCGGCATTCCCTCTCATTGGCGTTTGGCTCTTAATATCATGAAATGGCTTGTTCCATAAAATTCCGTTTCCACCTTAGATTACGCATGTTTAACCGCCCTTTAAGATAATTTTTGTCACTGTTCTTCCTTTAGACAGCTAATCTGCCGCCATTCTCAGTCCTATCGGTTTTAACACTGGCAGGTCTTATGCATTAGCGAACTTAATCTTGGAGGAAATTATGATGAAAAAGTTCTTGGGCGTACTGGTAACTATTTTAATGGCTGCTCCAGCAATGGCCAGAGTATCCAATCAGGAGTTTCTGGATAAACTCGTAAAATCCGTAAATGAGCAACTTGTTGTTATCAACAAGGAAAGAGCTGCGGATGGCAAAAAACTTTATTGCCAACAGCTCAGCGAACAGGGAGTTCAGTCGCTGGCGAAGTATGCTTTAAAGTATGACCTTCGCAGCTACGACGTTTTGAGCTTTGTTTCTAGTGCTGCTGACCAGCTCTTCTGCTATCCATTGGCGTGCCCATCTCAGGGACGCGCATCTTTAGGCGGAGCTATCTGTAATGCGAAGTCCTATAACATGGATCTAAGCCTTTTAAGAGCCGCTCTTTCTTCAATGAATGGTGCTGAAGTGGAAAATTATGACACTCTTCAAAGCATCGCGGAACGAGCTCGATAGATTTTCGTTTGAATTTGAAAAAAAAGGCCGAGCATCATCTGCTCGGCCTTTTTTATTGTCTAACTTAGCTTACAACATCTGGTGAAAACGGGGTCGAATCTCCAATGTTTCTTTTAACGAAATCTGGAAGCTCGACATCAAGAGCAATTTTCAAAACTTCATTAACATTTTCCACAAAATGAAATTCTATATCCTTCTTGATCTCCGCAGGAACCTCGCGCAGATCTTTTTGGTTCTTTTTGCATAAAATCACTTCTGTGACCCCCGCCCTGTGAGCGGCAATAATCTTCTCTTTAATTCCTCCGACAGGAAGCACACTGCCTCTTAAAGAAATCTCCCCAGTCATCGCCAGCTTCGGACTGATTGGTTTTTTCAGAAGCTTCGAAGCAATCGAAGTCAGCATCGTCACCCCAGCAGAAGGACCATCCTTCGGAATGGCACCCGCGGGAACATGCACATGGATCTCTTTCTTCGAGAAATCAATAGTTGGATCCAACAAAGGCAACCGCGCTCGAAGAAGACTTAATGCAATCTTTGCCGATTCTTTCATCACATCCCCCAACTGCCCTGTCAGCTGCAGTTGACCGGTGCCCGCCATTTCCTCTGTTTCTATGAAAAGAATATCCCCACCCACCGGAGTCCACGCAAGTCCCGTCACCACTCCTGGAGGCAAAACACTTTCAATCATGTCTGCAGAGAATCTTTCTGCACCAAATATTTCATCCAAGTCACCGACATCCACAGTGATCTTCTCACCACCGGCTTTGACAATTCTCAGACTCATGAACTTGCAGATCGTTGCCACCTTACGCTGCAGTTCACGCACCCCGGCTTCTCGCGTATAGTCCGTGAGCATTTTCGTCAAAGCGCGATCCGTGATTTCAAGTTGATTTTCATCGATACCATGCTCTTTCAATTGCTTAGGCCAGAGGTAGCGTTTGGCGATTTGTTTTTTCTCTTCGACCGTATAACCAGTCAGTTCTATCACTTCCATGCGATCCAACAACGGACCGGGAATGGTTTCCAAAGTATTCGCCGTTGCGATAAACAAAACTTTCGAAAGGTCAAAGGGCGTATCCAAATAGTGATCTTGGAAAGAATTATTTTGTTCTGGATCCAAAGTCTCCAAAAGAGCCGCGGCGGGATCCCCGCCATATCCTCTGGAAAGCTTATCAATTTCGTCGAGGATAAAGACCGGATCATTCTCACCGGCTTTCTTAATGCTGGAAATAATTCGCCCTGGTAAAGCTCCGATATAAGTCCGACGATGGCCGCGAATTTCCGCATCATCGCGCACGCCGCCTAAGGCTGCGCGCACATATTTTTTACCCAAAGCCCTGGCGATGCTTTTGCCTAAGGAAGTTTTACCCACCCCTGGAGGTCCGACAAAAAGCAAAATAGACCCTTGATGCGACTTGCGAAGTTTCATCACCGCCAAATGCTGCAGAATTCTTTTCTTGATTTTATCCATTCCAAAATGGTCTTCATTCAGAATTCTTTCTGCCGCTTCAAGATCAATTTCATGTTCTTCTGAAGACTTATTCCACGGCAAACTGACCATGAGGTCCAAATGCGTGCGAATAATTTGGTACTCTGGTGAGGCGGAGTTCATACTTTCAAGCCGGCGCAGTTGGCTGGTTGCCAATTCCAAAGCTTCTGGCGGCATCCCCGCAGCTTTGATTTTTTCCTCGTACAACGAAAGTGCGCCCTTGGAATCCTCGTCACCCAACTGTTCGCGAATTACGCGCATTTGTTCGCGCAAAATACTTTCACGCTGACTTTGGTTGATGTTTTCGCTCAGCTTGTCACGAATACCGATTTGAATTTTGAGGCGTTCCTTCTGCTCTTGCAAAAGATCCAAAATCTTTAGAGATCGCTCTTTGAGATCCACCGTTTCCAAAAGCTCTTGTTTCACTTTTAAATCAAAATCCGCATGGGCCGCGCAGACATTGGTAAGCAGACTGAGATCCTCAATATCCGCAATCCACTCTTTCACCCGGCGCATATGACGGCCTAAAAGATCCAAAGTCTCGTATGAAATTTGTTTCAGGCTAGTCAGCAAAGCTTCTTGAGTTTTTGCATCAATATTGCTGACATCATCCATGGTTTCGGTCAACGCTTCAAAAGCGCCCCCCGCGGCATGCATCTGCACGATTCGAACACGCTGGTGAGCATTTACAAAAATGCTGTAACTCCCATCGTCTTCCTTCTTGAAAGACTCAATTTTACAAAGCGTTCCCACAGAAGGCAGATCCTCTGCTTTTTCCACATTGGGATTCTCGGAATTCTTCTGCGTTAGCAAAATAATCCACTTCTGATCACTCAAAGCTTTCTGAAGCGACTCGACACTCTTTTCTCTTCCGACACGAAGAGGCATGCTAATGCCGGGAAACAAGACGGAATTTCTTAAGGGAATGACTGGGATAAAACCAGATACAAAGGACATGATTACACCTTTCCTCCACCATTATGGAGATTAAGAAGTGATCTCATGAGAGCTGCATCTAGCGTAAATACGCAGGAGATCGCTTCAAGTAAAACATGTAGCTGAATAACATTTCGTCAAGGGACTTCAAAAAATGGAAGCCACCTCACTATTAACTATTCTATCTGATATCTATATTATAGAGAGGGCGCATGACGCGCCATCAACGAGATTAAGAGAATCTAAAATACAACGGCCACATCTTTGATACGTGACATATAATAACGCTTGTTCGTTTTATCTTTGTGACAAAAGGCTTGAAGATAATCGCCATCAGGATTTCGCACAATTCCAATCGGAGTCAAACGGCGCGTTTCCCCTTTGGTCGACCCACCGTCATAAACCAAGTCGATATCTTTCTTGGTGTTAATCGCATCAATCAAAGTGATGATCACGGGATTTCTGCCGGACAGTGAATAATCTTTCCACCACAATTGCTTGCCCTGGCTTTTGATTGCTTTGGCCAACGTAGCTTCTTCGCCTAGCTTCTTGAAGCACTCAAGTCCCACCATCAAACAGGCTTTCGCATCATCATAAGCACGATGCGCTTGTCCGCCATCAATGCCCAAATGTTTCACCAAAGTTTGAAGCTTGTGATTATCCACACCATGAATCAGTTTGCGAGAAAGAAGACTGGTGCATAACGCAGGCTCCGGAGGAAGCGCCAATCCCGCTTTCTCAAATTCCAAGGTTAAGAAGCCCAAATCAAAAGGACAGTGATGAGCCATCACAATACATCCCTTGAAGAAATCATGAATCTCAACCACCTTCGCCCCCATGTTAGGAGCATCGGCAACCATCTCATTGGTGATGCCATGAATACCAATAATAAAATCTGTCATCGCCTCACGAGGTTTGAGCAAGAACTGCATCCGACCGATTTCTTCACCCTTAAAGTATTTCACCGCTCCAAATTCGACGATGTCATGGCCCACGGGGTAAGCACCGCTGGTTTCGGTATCAAATGCAATAAATGTGTACTCGCTAAGTGGCAGATCTAAATTCATAGTGCGCCAGAGTACCCTGCCCACCGCTCTTGGTCCAGTTCCTCGGACAGGCTTCTCGTGATTTCTTTGTTTTTCCCCACCCTATGGTCCACAATGAAAAGCACTATCTATGCGAAGATACATTGGTTTTATCATTATTTTATTCGGTCTTTGTGGCGCTCATGCTGCAGAGAATTCTTCACCCACTTTCAAAATGACGGGCGATGTAAGCCTTCTTTCACATTATGTGGAGAACGGCCTTTCACAATCCGACAAATCACCGGCCCTGCAGGGATCGTTTTGGTTTAATTTTGGACCCCAGTTTCGTTTGGGTTTGTGGGGTTCCAACACCAACTTCCATAACAGTGATGACCACTTCAACCTGCGCATCAATGCAGATGTGAAAATCAATTTCTCACCAACAACCAATGCCATTATCGCCTACAGCGAAAGTCAGTACTTCAAAGCTGGTGACCGCAACGGCAATATTGTCGGTCTGCATTTGAACTTTGGAGATTTCAAAGTTCTTTACGATCACATGAGCAATTGGGAGGGGACAAAGCATGCTTCGTCCCGATATGCTTTCGGACTGCTTTCGCATGTCTTTAATGGCTGGGAATGGAATAACGAAGCGGGATACAATACTCCCGATGTTACGACCTTAGATCCTTATTTTGATTTAAAAACCGGCTTGGGAACAAAATGGGGCGTGATCTTTTTTGAGGGCTCCGTGACTGGAACTTCTGCAAGTTCAAATCTAAACGGAGCCGGAGATGTTTTCTTTATTCTGTCAGCGAAGACGGAATTTTAGTTTCTTCCTTGAGCTCGTCGTCCACTTGCTGTCTAAGAGGCTTCTTTGAATGCTCTTCTGCTTTACGACGAGTGCTGATCTGCTGAACAAAGTTATCATAAACTGACATGTCGACACGGGCCTCACCGAATAAGTTTTGCAACTTACGAGGTTTACGTCCATCCGAAGTCAGTTCTTTTTGCGCAATTTTAACTCTGATAAAACCAATCAACTTCTTTGGATCCACTTCGCCACGTTTTTCCTTCACATTGATGCCGCCCGAGACATTCACGGTGCTGCTTTCAAGCGAAGCCAGGATCTTATTGCGAACCACATCATAACGTTGAGAAGCGACGCGATTTGCCGTCATCAAACTGGCATCAGGAACGGCTTGCACAAACAAACCAGATGTCACTTTGATTTCCGCATCTTTCAAACCCGTGGTGATTCCTTTGATACGATCCATGACATTGACGAAGTTCGCGTTCGGTTGCGAAGAACCTCTTTCAAACAACATATAATCAGGAATATCGAAGTCGAAACCTTCTGGAGTTACGACCACATTCTTTGCCACATCATTCATCTGATCGGCAAGAAAGGCCGCAACCACTTTGGTAGAACCCATATCTAAAAGATTTGGAGTTTTATCAATCGGCTCCATAAAACTTTGGAAGGCTTTCATCGGCTCGTTCAACAAGTCGAGGAAAAGTTTTTCCAGAGTGATTTCAGCACCGAAGTTTTGGAAATTATATTCAATTACGGACGGCGTAGAGAAATAGTCTGAGACCGCTTTTTTAGTCTGATCAGATTGTCCTACGATCCACATAACGAGGAAGAAGGCCATCAAGGCCGTCATGAAGTCTGCAAGAGCCACTTTCCAGGAGCCCCCGTGACCACCACCGCCTTGGACGATGATCTTCTTGATTACGATCGTCTGTTTTTTCTCTGCCATACTTCACAATCCGTTCGTTCAGTTCTGTTAAAGCTACCTACTCCAGCGAAGCTGGAGTGTAGACCAGCACTTTTTCTTATTACTCAGTCGTAGCTTTTTACCCCGTACAGACTTCCCTACTCCGACGAAGTCGGAGTGTAGGCAAGCTGAAATTAGGCTGCTGCCTTCTTAATCTCTTTAGTTGCCTTATCTACTTCAGCAAATGTCGGGCGCTCTTCAGGCATGATCGAGCGACGTGCGTACTCCACACAAACTATCGGAGGAGCGCCACGTTGCAATGCCACCAAGGCTGCTTTAATACATTGTAAGTAACGACCTTCGGCTTCAATATCCGCAGCCATTTTTGTCGCCGTCGGTTCAATCAAACCGTAGGCGCAAAATACCCCTAACATCGTACCAACAAGGGCATGGGCTACGTATTCCCCGATCACTTCTGTACCGGCCGTCAAAACACCCATGGTTTTAACGATACCAAGTACGGCGGCAACGATCCCTAGTCCCGGGAAACCACCGGCAACTGCTGCAACAGCATGTTGCGCCAAATGTTCCTCGGCATGAATACCTTTGATATCCGCATCCAACAAATCATCCACATCATAAGGAGAAAGTTCCGCAGACAAAGTCACCTTCATCGTATCGCACAAAAAATCCACCGCGTGATGGTTGTGCATAAAGCTTGGGTAAGCTTTAAAGATGTCAGACTTTTCCGGCTCCTCGATATGCTTCTCAATTCCCTGAGGTCCTTCTTTTCTGAAAACCTGAAAGAGTTGGAACAGCATCTGCATCAATTCCACATAGTCTTTTTTCTGAGGACCTTTTGAAGTCATCGCCTTAATAGAGAGCTTAATCCCCATTTTTACGATCTTCATTGGGTTGGCAATCACATAGGCACCGAAAGCGGCACCACCGATGATCACCATCTCTAGCACCGCAGCTTCAAGAATGACGCCCATCTTACCGTGACCGGCAATATAGCCCCCGAATACTGTCGCAAATACAATCAATATACCTACAAAACCCATAAGATATGACCTCTTAGAGTCTCTATCGGATTGATACGTGCTAGTATTGAGTCATATGCAAATAATCTTGCCCATAGTCGAGAGAGGGAATAGAAAAAGGATATGAGATCAGCGTTAAATTACCTTTTGTTGGCCCTGCTTATTACTTTCTCCAGTCTTACGTCTTGGGCGCAAGCAAATCCCAATGACACAGATCCCATGATTGCTTCCGCACAGGTTGTTCCTTATGAGTGGAGTCCAGGTCAAAGTGGAACTCTTACCATTAAGATGAAACTTCCTCCGGAATATCATGCCTATGAAGACAAATTCAGCGTGGTCATTCTTGAACCGGATGGCTTCAAAGTGGCTCCATCAAAAGTGGAACCCATTGCCACTTGGTTTGATAAGTTCTCAAAGAGAGAACGCCGTGGCATGCAACACGAAGCGACCTTAACGGCACACATTGAAGCCCCGACTCGATTCTTAAAAAAACATGACAAGATGAAGTTGGAGCTGGTTTATCAAGCGTGCTCTGATCAATTCTGCTTGTTCCCGACGACCAAAGCTCTGAGCGTTCCCATTGTTACTCCGATGGTGGAAGGTGAATCTCAATTGACCACGCCTTCTCCTGAGAGTGCTCCTGCACCTGAAGGCAGTTTCTTTGATACTCATAACTTTAAAAAATATCTGGGCTCCAGCATTTTTGCAGGACTGATCTTCGTTTTCCTGGCGGGAGTTTTCACAAGCTTCACTCCTTGTATCTTCCCGATGATTCCAATCACCCTCGCCGTCTTGGGAAACCATTCAGAACAAAAAACTCGTTTGCAGAATTTCATCACCAGCTTGGTCTATGTCCACGGTATTGCGACGACCTACTCGTTATTGGGTCTCGCCGCAGCCTCTGGCGGTGGTGTCTTTGGAGCTAGCCTGGGCAATCCTTATGTCCTTGGTGTTGTTTGTTTGATCTTCCTGGCGATGGCACTCAGCATGTACGGCCTGTTCGACTTGCAAGTCCCAGCGTTTCTACGCAACAAACTCAGCAACGGTTCTTACGGCAAAGGTTTAGGTGGAGTTTATCTAACTGGTTTGTTCGCTGGTATCGTTGCAAGTCCTTGCGTGGGACCAGTCTTAGTGGCCATTCTGACTTACGTTGCTTCGACTCAGAATAAGCTCATCGGCTTCTTCTTCCTCTTTACTTATGCCATGGGTTTAGGTTTGATTTTCATTGTCCTCGGACTTTCCAATCAAATGGTCAAAGCCCTGCCACGATCTGGCGCTTGGATGAATGGCTTTAAGTTTGTGCTCGGCTCCTTGATGCTTTCTGCATTCTATTACTATTTGAATCTGCTGCTTCCGGATCGTCCTTTCGATGGCTTGTTAGGCATCGGCCTGATCATTATTGCGAGTGTTTATGGTGCCTTCATGAACATTAAAAATCGCGGTCCTGCCAGCCTCATTCAAAAGGGTATGATGCAGGCGACATTGATCGTCGGTATCGGATATATTTGTTTGTCCGTCTTTGATTTGCGTCCCTATATTCGCGGCAGCATCATGGCTGACAACTCTTTGAATCAGGTGCAAATGCTGAATTGGAAGGACTACTCCGATGAAGCCCTCGCCCAAGCCACCAAGGAACGTAAGCCCGTCATCATCGACTTCTGGGCTGAGTGGTGTGCCGCATGCCATGAACTTGCAGAGAAAACCTTCACTGATGTGCGCGTTCGCGCCATGGCCGGCAACTACACTTTGCTGAAGTTCGACGCGACCAAAGACAGCGAACAACTTCGTGCCTTGAAGAAAAAATATAACATCCAAGGCTTGCCAACTGTGATCTTCATTAATTCCAATGGCATTTGGATTGACGCTTTGACGCTGACTCAATTTGAAAAGGCGGACGCGTTTTTAACTCGGATGGAAAAAGGCGCGAAATAACGTGAAAAAAATCATCGCGATGCTATCACTGGCAAGTCTGATCATTATGGGAGCCATGATTTATCTGGTTAAGAAAGGTGTCAGCCTTCGCGCCGACACCTTGATCAAACCCTCAGAGATCAGCACCAACGACACCAACGTCAGTCACGCTGTGGCCTACCGTCTTTTTCCCGACTTTCAAAGCCATGACATGATCATCGTCGGAGTTCCCGAAGAGGATTCCCGTCTGCAAGTGCTCGCCGAACAAATTGCCATCGAAGCCGAAAAGCTATTGGGACAACCCATTCACCGTGCCGCAGACAAAATGCATCTGCAAGACTGCGGCAAATTGTGTTGGGTGAAAGTAAAACCTGAAGAAGCGCAAGAGCTCGAGAAAAATTCCTATATTCCTTCTGTGATTCAGCCACTCGGCCGCACCTATTTCACTTTAAATCTGCTTGAATTTTCAGGCTACGATGCCGAGGCATTAAGTGCCTGCGAACAAGAAAAACGTTTGGATCTTAAGTGCCTGGTAACTTTATCTGTTAAACAGGCTGAAAGAAAAATGAAAGATCCCAACAAACGCTACTTTTTTATGAAGAAGTACGAAGATCGCGGCAATTATTTATTATTACAAAAAAACTAACTAGGAAATCTGTGTTAGTTTTCGGGCGACATTGACCATACAACACTCAAAGTCTTAGCCTCTGTTGTATGGCGCATGTCTTTGCAAAACCCGATCTCACAAGAAGACCCGCGTTCTGCCAGACAGAGCGCACTATGAATTTAAGTCCCGATGCGATCTATCGCGCCTGGACTCAACAAATCGACGCCTGGTTTGCCACTCCCGAGACGGCTTTAATGAGGCCTGAAATCAACGAGCCCTTCTTCTTTTTAGTCAGCCATGAAGACCAACAGCACCCTCACTATGGGCGATTTCTTAAATTGGAAAAGAATAAATTGATTGAGCTGACCTGGCTCACAACGGGAACTCTCGGGGCCGAAACCTGGGTGACCGTGGCGCTGACTCCTCAAGAATCACGCACCCATGTTCTGCTGACTCACGCAGGCTTCCCCAATGAGGAATCCATGCTTCAGCACAAAGAGGCGTGGCCGAAAGTATTAGAACAATTGGAAAGACGCATTTCTAAACTTTAGCGGACTGTTTTTATTTCTTCTTCAATCAAAAAGTCATTTCGCGCCAAACCCAGCAGACGCAAGTGCGGTGTCGCCAAGATCAACAATGGGTAAATCAGAATCGCGGCTTCGAGAATATCCTTAAAAGTATTAATCATGTACAACCGCCAAAACAGCTCGGAACCATATGCGCCGGTTTGCACGTAGGAAGACAAAAACAAAAAATTGCCAATAAGATTCTGGATTAATAACACCCAGAAAAAGAAATTCCACATTCCCTTTTTCGATCTCAGAGCTTGTGTCGCGCACATCTGCCTGTAAAGCAAATAGCCCATAAAAACCTTGGTGGCATTTGCGAGGCCGTAGAAAATAATCACCATGCCATCGCCAATACCATAAAGATTTGCTGTCATCATCTCAGCAACGATGTGTTGTGGGTAAACTCGTGCGCCCCACCAAAAATAGAGGGGCAATGAAACCAGATAAGGCAAATAGATCCACGCTACATGATCCGACATGAAATAGCGCAACGAAATCACTTTCGCCATCGTGATAATTAAAAAGGGTGCCCACCACGTCCAACGAGGCAGAGCACTTTCCTTTATCGGAACGGTGACTTTTTCCATTGCGCCCAACCCCGGTGCGAAAAACTGTTACTAAGAAATATAAACAGCGGAAAACTAACCAAAAGCCCCATCAGGGTATCGATTAAAGTCACTTTTACATAGTGATAAAAGAACATATTTGCCGGATAGGCCTGATTGAGGGCCAAAACAGCCATCACGGCATAACTTCCAAAAATATTGGGCAGAGCAAAACAAGCCAACCAACAACAAAAAAGATTTTTAGTTTTAATGAGATCGCGCTGACCCATTTTGAAAACCGTCCAAGCGGCCCAGCCCATCGCTATTTTCGACAGTTCGGCGGTAGCTAGAAGAAATATAGAAAAACCAGCAATTCCAGCGAGGTGAGCTCCCATTGCACTGGCGACAAATGCCGCAATAAAAACTCGAGGGCCCCACCACAAGGCCATGGGAACGCCGATCAGATATGGAAAATAAAAAAGATAGATCCCTGGGGAAATGGTGACAATTGTACTTAAAAAACGTCCGCCAATTTGCACAAAAAACGGAACAACCCAGGTCCACCATGGAAGGACCACCTTTTCAGATTCCCCACTTCTGTGAGTCTCTGGGCTGTTTTTGCTCATTTAGAGCCTTTTTAAGCGGGCGATTTCCATTTTCGACTCGTTCAAAGCGGCCTGACAGGAAATCATTTGCGCTTCTTTCTCTGCCAAAAGCTTTTGCAGGTGATTCATGCGGACTTCAAAGCTTTTGATCACGTTGTTGTGGCGGTCCACCATTTCTTGAACTTTCAAATCCAGACTTCTGCGCTCGTTCACACGCTGAGTAAGCTGAGTGATCTTCTGTCCTGCCTCAGTCGCAAGGCCGTTGTGACTTTGCTCCAAACGAGTTAACAAATGCTGATTGCGCTCAAACTTGGCGTTGGTGCTTTTGATCAACTCGTTCACAGTGCCGACGATTTTGTTCATCTGCTCTGCCATGGCTTGATTTTGAGTCTTCAATTCGAAGATTTGGCGATCTGTATTGAGATAGTTCGTGCCGTTGGAAGCCATACTGGACGTGCTTTCCATGCTTCTGTCCATGGAAGGAGTCAAACTAGAGGACTTTGCAATTTTCTTTTCGCCAAAAAGTTCGGGATTCAATTCTTTATGCATTCTGCGCCCCTCCGTAGGACATCATTCTTAGGTACGGACATACTTTTGGTAGAGATTGCGCGTCACTTTGTGCCGCACAATCTCTACCAAAAAAATGTCCGTACCTGAGTATATTTTTTCTGGACTAAAAATTCAAATGTTCATACGTTAGGGCCCAAGGGAAACACGCAAAAATGCTAAAAGTTGGACAGCTGCTAAAATTCGTCAGTGATCTCAATCCGCAGAATACGCCGACGCGTCTGTCATTCTATAACTTCCTTAAGGGTTTCCCTCACGCAGACGACGTTTTGACTCCGGAATTGATCGAAACATTCTTTGCTTATTGCATGGATTATCCGCACTGGGCTTCGAATAAACAGCAATTGGGTCACGAAGTTCAGTTCTTGCTGGAAAACTTCAATGCATTTTATCAGCAGAAATTTGATCTGGCTCCGATTCGTTTTCCGCAGCACACGCAGATCGTTGAAATCGAACAAGCTTCGGATTTGATTGACGCGGTGAGTTCATACATCAAGACAATCAGCAAAGAAGGCGATAAGTTCCGCGTTCTACCGGATCAAAACAAACGTGTCGTTGCGATCCTTTTGCGCGCAGACAAGTCTTTGGAAGTTCGCACTTTCGACAAAAAATTCACCATCCGTCATGGCGCCCTGGAACCTTTGCGCAGTGACTTGGTTCTTTACTACACTCCTGAACTGGAATTGAGCGCCCACAATACTCATAAAATAGAGGTCGCTCCTTACATCACAGCACAGTTCCGCGTGGTAAAAGACAAGATCACGGGCGTCCTTCTGCGCGGCTATGTTTTCCAAAAACTCTTGGAAATGAAGAACGAGCCTTTGCAGGATCAGACTCGCGTTTTGTTCCCGATCAAGCGACTTGAGCAATTTTTTCTCGATCGTCGCACAGATCCTTACTATCAGGATCTTATCAGCCAGCTAGAAAGAACCGCCGCTCTAATCCAACAGGGCGACGCTGAGGCCTTGAAATGGGCTAATATCATCCTGGGCAAGGCTGATACCGCTCTTGAAAACATCTTCTTAGGCGATAAATTGATGACTCTTTTGGCTCGTGATGTCCGTCACGCCCTCGGAGAACACAATCGCAAGAATATCTCCTCCTCATCAGCCCTCAGTAGTGATATATTGATCGCTCAACAATTACCCGAGGCTGATGAAGAATGTCTGAAGATAGCTCCACTCAAAGAGTTCGACTTAACAAATTAATCGCTGATAGCGGCCTAGCTTCTCGCCGTCATGCGGACCGCATGATCGAAGAAGGCCAAGTGACTGTAAACGGCAAGCGCGTTTACGAGCTTGGTGTTAAGGTAGATCCCACTCTAGACAGCATCAAAGTAAACGGTAAGGTTCTAAGAAAACCTCTCGCTCAAAAGCTTTATCTAGTTTTCAATAAACCTGCTGGCGTTCTGACTACGATGGAAGATCCTGAGGGTCGTCCAACTGTGGCTGAATACCTTGGTGGAGTTCCTTCTCGCGTATTCCCAGTGGGACGTCTGGACTGGGACTCCGAAGGCATGATCCTTTTGACCAACGATGGCGACTATGCCAACAAAGTCATGCATCCAAAAGCAGAAGTAACAAAAACTTATCTTGTGAAATTGGATGGCCAACCGCAACCGCACCAATTGGAAAAACTTCGCCAAGGGGTTTCAATCATCGGCGGTAAAGTATCCGCTCGTCATATCGAAAAGATCAAAAAAGCCGGCGACAAAAAATCTGATAAATACGAATGGTTCAAAATCGTGATCACAGAGGGTAAAAACCGTCAGATCCGTCAGATGTTCGCGAAAATCGGTTTTGACGTTATCAAGCTTCAACGTGTGGCGATCGGTCGCTTGCGTTTGGGGGCTCTTAAAACTGGAGCTTTGGTTTATATCAATGAGGCTGCCGCTGAACGCGTCTTCTTGGCGGATGATCCAGAAGAGCTGAAAATGAAAAAAGCTTCGCCTTATGCAGGTCGCGCTCCTTCTGCAAAGAAGACCGCAAAACCAGCATCACGCATTCGCCTTAAAAAAGAAGGCGGCAAAACCGGGTATTCTGGTGGCGTGAAAGTAGCTTCTAAAGGTTCAAAAAAATAGCTTATGAAAATCAGCCCACGACTTCGCGGAATTATTGAAATTTCGATTGGCAGCGTGGGTTTTGGTTTCTTGGGCATCTTCGGAAAGATCGCCTTTCAAAGCGGTCTTTCTGTCGGAGAGTTTCTTTCCTACCGCTTCACTCTTGCAGCCCTTCTGATCTGGATCTTCCTTCTGCTGTTCAAGCCTGACTGGATTCGTCTTTCGAAAAAACAAATCTTTGTCGCTGCCATGTTGGGAATCTTTGGCTATGCCTTTTTCTCGACCCTGTATTTCAAAGCCGTCGAAGGCGTCAGTGTCACTCTCGCGGCGCTCCTGCTTTATACTTATCCATTTTGGGTGAATATCTTTTCGCACTTCTTCACTCACGATAAAATTTCGCGCAAAGAGGCTCTGTGTTTGATAGCCGCTTCTGTCGGACTTTTGATGTTGTTATGGGGCCATCTTGAAGTGAACAATTTCTGGGCGGTGGCCGCTGGCTTAGGGGCAGCAATCAGTTACGCGATCTATGTTCTTCTGTCAGGACGCTTGCAGAAAACTGTTCGCCCCATCACTTCCAGTCTCTATGTTATTACCTTTGGAGCCTTGGCACTGTCGGCGTTTCACCAGCCGCACTTTTCAGATCTGCTTAAACTGACAACGACCCAAGCGACCAGCATTCTGGGCATCGCGGTGATCAGCACCATCATTCCATTAACTATGGAATTGGCCGCTTTGCAGAAATTGAAAAGTTCTGAGGTTGCTTTGTTGATGATGATCGAACCCATCACGGCAGCTCTCTTAGGTACCTGGTATTTCCATGAAACTTTAAGCTTACGACAACTATGTGGAGCCCTCATAATTGCGATGGCCTTGGTTGCTAACACACTCGCGAAAAAGCCTCAGCCGGAATAAGACTGTTACACCAGTTTCCACGGCTTTCCTGAGTCATATTCACTAATTATTGAGTTTCAATCCCAATATATAATCTCATTCTAGACTCAGGCCCCTCATTTTTTTTGTCAAAAAGCCGATAAGTTCTGTAATGAGAACCTGTACGTTAACTGCACTTCTAGTCTTCTCACTATTCTGCTCGCTATGGGCAGAGGCTTCGCCCAATTCTTTAACCTACCAGGGACGCATTCTCAAATCCGACGGCACTCCCCTTGAATATAATAATGTCAGCTTTCTTTTTGAAATTACAAATCCCAGCGGCAATTGCGTTCTTTATCGCGAGCAACGTAACACAGTAAATATGATGAGCTCGGGTGGTGTGTTTGACGTGCCGATTGGTTCGGGAACTCAACTCTTCCCTTCAGATCCGCTCTATACTCTTTTAGATTCTTTCAATAATGCCAAACTTCAAAACTGTGATGGTGGTGCGACCTATACTCCTGCACAAGGTGATATTCGCTTATTGAAAGTGAAGTTTCACGATGGCGTTGGTTGGAAGTCGATTTCTCCGTCTAGTGAAATTCGCTCCGTTCCTTATGCAGGGTTTGCTTTGGCGGCCGAAAAACTGGGCAGCAAAACTGAAAATGACTTTGTTGCGAAGACTCTTCTTCCGACTTGTAGTGCTGGAACTTTCCTTGCTTGGGACGGCTCTGCTTTTGCCTGCAATAGTGTGAGTGGAGCCAGCGGCGGAACAGTCACCTCCGTCACATCCAGCAATTCTTATTTAACTATTATCAATAATACGTCCACGCCGGCCCTTACACTGAATGTCGGCACTGCTGCTAATACAGTGGCTGCTGGTAATGACTCGCGCTTTACGGATGCGCGCACTCCGATCGGAACTGCCGGTGGAGATTTAGGTGGAACCTACCCAAATCCTTCTGTTGCGAAAATTCAGGGGGTCGATGTTAGCGTCGCGGCTCCTGCTTCTGGACAGTATTTGAAATATTCCAGCGGTCAGTGGGTGAACTCAGCTATTGCGATTGCCGATGTTACTAACTTATCGACCAATCTTTCTGGTTACCACACCACGGCCGCATTTAACACCGCTGTTGGCAGCGCGAACTGCGCTGACTATGAAACTCCTTACTGGAATTCAGTGGCCTCCAAGTTTCTTTGCCAGCCTATTAACGTCTCTGTCGCGGGTGATGTGAGCGGTGCAATTGGCGCGATCACTGTGAATAAGATCAAAGGCGTCTCTGTAGATGCGACAGCTCCCCTGACCGGTCAGGTTCTAAAATATGACGGCACTAAGTGGGCGCCAGCAGCGGATAATAATGGTGGCGGTACTGTGACCAATGTCACTGGCACGGCTCCGATCAGTGTGAGTTCCGGAACTACAACTCCAGTGGTTTCGATTTCTCAAGCGACTACTTCTACGAATGGTTACTTGAGTTCTGCAGATTGGAATACCTTTAATGGCAAACAAGCAGCGGGCAGTTATATCACTGCGCTGACTGGGGATGTAACGGCAACCGGGCCAAACTCTGCTGCTGCGACAGTGGCTAAACTTCAAGGTAGTACCTTAACGATTACGACGCCTGCAAATAAAGACTATCTGAAGTTCAATGGCACGGCCTTCGTGAATTCACCTCTACTTGCAAGTGATTTAAGTGGAGCCATTCCCGCTGCAAACCTTCCCGCTTTTACCGGCGGTGATGTCACTTCCTCCGCAGGTTCTGTGGTCTTGACTCTTGCCAACACCGCCGTGACTGCTGGCTCTTACACAAGAGCTAATATCACAGTAGACTCAAAAGGCCGAATCACCTCCGCTGCCAATGGATCGGCTATAAATTTAGCTTCAGAAGTTTCAGGAGTTCTACCCATCGCCAATGGTGGTACGGGAGCCTCAACAGCTATCACGGCTTTCAATGCGCTTTCGCCTATCACAACCAAAGGTGCATTGATCACCAATGATGGAACGAACGATGTCAGTTTGACCGTTGGTACAAATGGACAAGTTCTTTCAGCGGATTCAGCACAGTCTGGTGGTTTAAAGTGGATCACTCCAACCACCGGTACAGTGACCAATGTCACTGGCACGGCTCCGATCAGTGTGAGTTCCGGAACAACGACTCCGGTGGTTTCAATTTCTCAAGCCACTACATCTACGAATGGCTATTTAAGTTCGGCGGATTGGAATACATTTAATGGAAAACAAGCAGCGGGCAGTTATATCACTGCGCTGACCGGAGATGTGACGGCAACCGGGCCAAACTCTGCAGCTGCGACAGTGGCTAAACTTCAAGGTAGTACCTTAACGATTACGACGCCTGCAAATAAAGACTATCTGAAATTCAATGGCACGGCCTTCGTGAATTCGCCTTTGTTGGCAAGTGATTTAAGTGGAGCCATCCCTGCGGCAAATCTTCCAGCCTTTACGGGTGGCGATGTGACTTCCTCGGCCGGCTCTGTGGTGCTAAATCTGGCTGCCGTAGGAACTGCGGGAACTTATTATAAAGTGACGACTGATTCTAAAGGACGTGTGACTTCGGGCTCTGCCTCTTTGGTGGCTGCCGATATTCCAGGTCTTGATTGGTCGAAGATCATATCGGGAAAACCCACGACTCTTTCTGGTTATGGCATCACCGACTCACTCGTATCAAATGCCGGTGGGACTCCAAGCATTCAAACGGGACTTGATGCAAGTAAACCCGCATCTCCCACTGCGGGCGCCATTTACTTTGCGACAGATTCCAAAGTTATCTATCAGTACAACTCTGGCTCTTGGGTTTCGATTGCTTCTGCTGCGGGTTCTGGAGGAACCATCACGGGAGTGACTGCAGGTACTGGGCTGAGTGGTGGTGGTGCTTCTGGTTCTGTGACTTTGAATCTTGCCAATACAACCGTCACGGCAGGTTCTTATACCAGAGCAAACATCACGGTGGATGCGCAAGGAAGAATTACGACTGCGGCAAATGGTTCCGCTATCAATTTAGCCTCGGAAGTTTCAGGTGTCCTACCAATTGCCAATGGTGGTACGGGAGCTTCAACAGCGATCACCGCTTTCAATGCGCTTTCTCCGATCTCAACCAAAGGTGCTTTGATCACCAATGATGGCACAAACGATGTCAGTTTAGCAGTTGGTACAAACGGACAGGTGCTGTCTGCAGACTCAGCTCAATCGAGTGGATTGAAGTGGGTCACGCCAACAAATGGAACTGTGACCAGCGTCACTGGGACTTTACCTGTTGTTGTCGCAACTGGAACAACGACTCCGGCAATTTCAGTGAATGCCGCGACAACATCCGCTCAAGGTGTCGTGCAAGTCGGAGCCGGTATTGCCGTGGCTTCAGGAACCATTTCTGCTGATCCCGCGAACTTCCCTTCTGTTGTTCCTGTTTCCAAAGGTGGAACCGGGGCTTCATCCATCACGGCGAATCGCTTGGTTGCTTCAGATGGTACGGGTTCTTCCTACATTCCTTTCAATTGTGCTGTTGGCCAGACCATCACATTCAATGCCAGTGGTATTCCAGGCTGTCAGTCTTTCACTGCGGCGGGCTTCTTCATCAATGGAGGAAACTCTTTTGGTGCAGCTGCAACATTGGGAACTAATGATGCTTATACTCTTGGTTTCAAAACGAACAACTCTGTGGCAATGACGATTGATACCGCTGGTAAAGTGGGAATCGGAACGGCAACACCAAGCGATCTTCTGACTTTATCCAGCGCGGATAGCTCCAATGGGGTTTCGATTATTAATACATCTTCGTCCAGCGCGCGATCTCCTGGATTCAATGTTTATAACTACTCTGGATCCGCCTCAGGTAATGCTTCCTTGTTGCTTCAATCAGCTCGGGGAACTTACGCAGCAGCGACTTCAGTTAAAAGTGGCGACAAGTTAGGACAAGTTCTGTTTCAAGGTTTAAAAAATGGTTCGACTTATGCGACCGGTGCGCAGATCTACGCGCAGACTTCAGAAGATTGGGCGGCGGGAACCGCTGGCACGCAATTACTTTTTAATACGACGGCGACTGGCAGCACCTCAACATCTGAGCGAATGCGCATCGCTGAGACCGGAAATGTCGGCATTGGTGCGAGTGATCCGAAAAATCTTTTGCAAGTTGGACCTAGTGGTTCGCAAACAAACCTTTACGGAGTTTATGTTGGTTCATATCTCAGTTCTGCGGGACAAGCACAGTACAATGGAAACTGGGTGAACTCTGGATATTGGGGTATTGGTCCTGCGACTTCCGCAAGCGACAACACCATTCGCATTGGCAATACCTCTGATCAACTTGGGAATTGGAGTGCGTCGCAAAATCTAAAGTTACTCGTCGGTGGCAACATCATCACGCAAACTCAGGATAATGATGCTGTCGTCTATGCAAAATCTGTCACCTCTGCCTCCGTCAGTAGTGGAGGAACATTTATCGGAACACGCGCTCGCGGTACAATTGCAGCCCCCACTCACCCTCTTTCAGGAGACCTCATATCTCAGTTCTTGGGAAAAAATGGAATCGTTGGAACAACCAGCCCTGGCATGGTGATCTGGGCATCAGAGGACCAAACAGCATCGGCACAGGGGGATTACATCACTTTCCGCACAACTCCAAATGGAACAACCACTTCAACTGAAAGAATGCGTATCACCAACTCAGGTTATGTCGGAATCGGTACTCAAACGCCGGGAAGCTTGTTACATCTGGCAGCCACCAGTGGCAGCAGACTCTTGAATATTCAATCAAGTGGACTTGCTGGTGATCAGCGGGCTTCGATGATTATGGGTGGTTGGGAGGTTGGCCAAGACTCTCAGATCAACGGCACCAAAAATTTCTTCATTTATGACTCTCCGAGCTCCAGTGTTCGAATGACCATCGACACCAATGGATGGATGACTCTCAATAAAGGTGGCGCGGCCGCGTCGATCGCACCATTTAGCATCTACAACCCAAGTGCGGCCTATATGGCTTTCGAAGAAGCGGATATGAATCAAAAATTCTTCCAGGGCGTTGACGGCGGTCAATTTTGGATTCGCCCGGGGCCAACAACTGCAAGTGCTAATGCGCTAACTATCAGTGCCGGTGGCTTGATTGGAGTTAATGGTGCCGTCAATGGCAGTTACAACTTTTATGTAAATGGTACCGCAGGTGGAACCAGTGCCTATGTGAATGCTTCGGACGAACGCCTTAAGAAAAATATCGAAACAATTCCAAGTTCGTTGGAAAAAATTCTTCAACTTCGCGGCGTCACCTTCGATTGGCGGCACGATGTGCGACCAAATCTAAAATACCCGGAAAAACGGGACATGGGGGTCATCGCACAAGACGTGGAAAAAGTCTTCCCAGAAGCCGTCGATACAGACACCGAAGGCTATAAATCTGTGGGCTATACAAAGCTCATTGGACCTTTGGTTGAGTCGACTAAAGAACTCGCAGGTCTTTGCAAAATGAACGAGTCACAACTGGCGAAACTTCAATCTATTGTCGAGAAGCAAAGTCGTGAAATTGCTTCTCTGAAACAGGAAAACAGCGAACTGCGTGAGGCTATCTGTGAGGTCAATCCAAAGTCTAAGATCTGCAGAAAGAAATAGCCTCATTGTCGTCTCCTATTGAGAATAGAATGATCCCTCGTGTCTGTTAAGAAGCTGACCCTTTGGATCTCATGAAAACCAGAAAAATGACCGATACAACAAGCATGAGAACTTGTACGTACTTGATCATTCTATTCTCTATATTTGGGCTTCTCCATGTGCAAGCCTCACCAAATTCGTTAACCTATCAAGGGCGTATTCTTAAATCTGATGGCACTCCTCTAGAATACAACAATGTTAGCTTTCTATTTGAAATTACAAATCCCGCCGGAACCTGTGTTATCTATCGCGAGCAAAAAAATGCTGTAAATATGGCGAATTCCGGTGGGGTTTTTGATGTACCGATAGGTACCGGAAGCAAACTTTTTCCTCTCTCGCCCACTAAAACTCTTTTAAGTGTTTTCGATAACTCTTCAAATTTGGATTGCGGCGATGCGAACAATAATGTCGCAAGCACCTACTCTCCGGCTCAAGGTCATTCGCGAATTTTGCGCGTGCAATTTCACGACGGCACAGGCTGGAAATTGATCAGTCCCGATAGTGAAATTCGCTCAGTCCCTTATTCGGCTTTCGCACAATCCGCGCAGACTCTTGGATCAAAAACCGCAGATGACTTTGTTCTTAAAACAGGCTTGCCAACTTGTGCTGCCGGAACGTTCTTAAGTTACGATGGGACAAGTCTTTCGTGTGCTGCCGTTTCCGGGGCGGCGGGAGGCACGGTCACAACTGTAACCTCCGGCAATTCTTATCTGACTATCGTCAATAACACATCGACTCCTACGCTGACTTTGAACGTAGGAACAGCTTCAAATACAGTTGCGGCAGGCAATGACCCCCGTTTCACCGATGCTCGTGTACCAACAGGAGCTGCCGGTGGAGATCTTGGTGGAAGCTATCCAAATCCTTCTGTTGCGAAAATTAATGGCACCGCTTTGTCTTTAAATGCGCTGACCTCGGGTCAGGTTTTAAAATACGACGGAGCGAATTGGATTAATTCGGCCATTGCTATTTCTGATGTCACAAATCTTTCTACGACTCTTAGCGGTTATCAAACTGTCGCGGCATTCAACACTGCCGTCGGCAGCGCTAACTGTACAACTTATGAAACTCCTTACTGGAACTCCGTTGCTGGCAAGCTTCTTTGTCAGGCCATCAATGTCTCTCTTGCTGGCGACGCCAGCGGGAGCATTGGTGCCGTGACCGTCGATAGAATCAAAGGAGTTCCTGTCGGAACGGCCGCTCCTACGACGGGTCAGGTTTTAAAATACGATGGCACTAAATGGGCCCCTGGTTCTGACAATGATGGTGGCGGCACGGTCACGAATGTCAGTGTGAGCGCTCCCTTGAGCGTAACCAATGGTTCCACGACGCCAGCAATTTCAATTTCCCAGGCGACCACTTCGACAAGTGGTTATTTGTCTTCTGCAGATTGGAACACCTTCAATAGTAAACAAGCAGCAGGCAACTATATCACTGCACTGACTGGTGATGTGACGGCCAGTGGCGCTGGCTCCGCAAATGCTTCCGTGGCGAAACTTCAAGGGAGTACACTTACGATCACGACTCCTGCAAATAAAGACTATTTGAAATACAACGGCTCCTCATTCGTGAACTCCCCATTGCTTGCCAGTGATTTAAATGGAGCAATTCCTGCGGCGAACTTGCCTGCTTTTTCTGGCGATGTAACTTCCTCGGCTGGATCTACGACCTTGACTCTTGCCGACGTAGGAACTGCAGGCACTTATTATAAAGTAACAACAGACGCCAAGGGTCGCGTTAACTCGGGGGTTGCTTCTTTAATAGCTACGGATATTCCCTCTTTGGATTGGACTAAAATCACCACCGGAAAACCAACAACGCTTTCTGGATATGGGATCACGGATTCTTTGATTACAAATGCCGGAGGCACTCCGAGCATTCAAACAGGTTTGGATGCAAGTAAGCCGGGTTCTCCTTCTGCTGGGGCAATTTATTTCGCAACTGATTCAAAAGTTATTTATCAGTACAACTCTGGTTCTTGGATTTCCATTGCTTCGTCATCTGGTTCCGGTGGCACCATCACAGGTGTGACTGCAGGTACTGGATTAAGTGGTGGCGGCACAACGGGCACTGTGACTTTAAATCTTACAAATACTGCTGTAACTCCAGGTTCCTATACCCGTGCGAACATCACCGTGGATGCTCAAGGTCGTGTGACCAGTTCGAGCAATGGCGCCAGTGTGAACCTGGCTTCAGAAATCACAGGAACACTTCCGATTGCAAATGGTGGCACAGGCGCGACAACGGCCTTAGGGGCCTTCAATCTTCTATCTCCCCTCACCACAAAAGGTGACCTTCTTACGCGCGATGGCACCAACAACATTCGTCTTCCTGCCGGCACCGACGGACAATTTCTTTCGGCTGATTCGACGCAAGCCAGTGGATTGAAATGGGTGACACCGACGAATGGGACCGTTACGAGCGTGAGTGGAACTCTTCCAGTCGTCGTTGCCACTGGCACGACGACTCCGGTAGTTTCTGTGAATGATGCGACCACTTCGACAAAAGGTATCGTGCAAGTGGGTGCAGGTATCGCTGTCAGTTCTGGAACCATCTCTGCAGATCCTGCCAACTTCCCTTCTGTTGTGCCGGTTTCTAAAGGTGGCACGGGAGCTTCCTCCATCACGGCCAATGGGCTTGTCGCTGCAAATGGCACGGGCACCGCTTACACTTCGTTCGCTTGCGGCGTGGGACAAACAATTACTTTTAATGCGTCAGGTGTTGCTGCCTGTAGCACCTATACTTCCGCTGGACTTTTCCTAAATGGCGGAAACTCATTCGCTGCCGCAGCAACGATTGGAACAAATGACAATAATACTTTTGCGATTGAAACCAATAATACAACACGTTTGACTGTGGATACATCTGGCAATGTCGGGATTGGTACAACAACTCCAGCGGCAAGATTAAGTGTGGTAGGAACTGGCTTCACAGATAGCTCGGTTTATGCCACTCGCTATGGCAACCACAGCTCAGGCGCCGCATTCTGGAGCGTAAAAAATCGGGGCACATCAGAAGCGGTCTACGCTCCCGTATTGGCCAATGACTATCTTTCCACTCTTGGTGCTGCTGGGGTTATAGATACAGTGGGAACCCAAGTTACTGCGGGGGCAATAAGTTACATCGCGGAATCAGATTGGTCAGCAGGCGTCACACCGGCGGCATTGCTCTTCAAAGTGAATGATGGCAATGACACTGCTGCACTCACTGAACGAATGAGAATTGATTCTTCTGGCAGAGTTGGAATCGGCACGGCCAGTCCGGGGCAAAAGTTAAGCGTCGCCGGAACCATCGAATCCACGAGCGGTGGTATTAAATTTCCGGATGGTACCACTCAAACAACGGCCGCTTCTGCAAGTGGTGCCACATCTGGAATTGTTCGCTATAATTCGGGTCGACGATACTATGATGGTACTTATGCCACTAGCTGTGCAGCTTATCTAGCCGGGGCCGGATTGAAATCTTATGCGGGGGATGTCGGGGATGGTGTTTACACTATAGACCCTGATGGCGCCGGCCCAATTCCACAGCTGGATGTCTGGTGCCACATGAGTCAAGGCGGTTGGATGTCATTACCGACAGGTCGACTCACTGTCGGCAAGAACTTTAACAACACTTCGGATGCGCTATCAATGGAACCAGAAGGAGGGTTCCTGAATCAAAAGGTGTATCTTCACTCTGCCGTTGCTGGCTCCTCCGGAGCTAACTGGATCGGAGGATGCATTATCCTGGATACCGACGGCATCACACACACCGATGTCGCATTGGTTTGGGATGCAAACTATATCTATGGAAGTGCGAAATCTATCTCAATCGGCGTTTCGTCTAACTTAGTCACTTTTCAAAATGATATTTACAACTACATCACTCCTGCAGATGTCACATATACCGCAACTTCTACTATCATCGATTCGAAGACAGATTCGACAACAGGAATACAGTTTAATACAATCGCGTTTAACGGCGAATTCAGAAATATTCAATTTGGTAAGTATGCACTCAAAACACAAGGCCGAAGATATATTTATATCTGCACTGGAAGCTATAGCTCGGGCTTTTGGCATACCGCTGCCGTAAGAGTGAAGATCAAGTAGAGGAAAACAGCGAACTGCGTGAGGCTATCTGTGAGGTCAATCCAAAGTCTAAGATCTGCAGAAAGAAATAGGCCTCAATACCACGCCAAATGGAAGTCTCATTTTAGGAACACTAGCATCCCTCATTTAATAAACAGTCCCATGGGGTCTCATAATTTTTGTTAAAAAGCCGATAAGATCAGTATGAGAACTGGTACGTGCTTGATCATTCTATTCTCTATATTTGGAGCTTTCCATGCGAAAGCCTCACCAAATTCGTTAACCTATCAAGGGCGTATTCTTAAATCCGATGGCACTCCTCTAGAATACAACAATGTTAGCTTTTTATTTGAAATTACAAATCCCGCAGGAACCTGTGTTATCTATCGTGAGCAAAAAAATGCTGTGAACATGACGAATTCCGGTGGGGTTTTTGATGTCCCGATCGGTACCGGAACCAAACTTTTTCCTCCCTCGCCAACTAAAACTCTTTTAAGTGTTTTCGATAACTCTTCAAATTTGGATTGCGGCGATGCGAACAATAATGTTGCAAGCACCTACTCTCCGGCTCAAGGTCATTCGCGAATTTTGCGCGTGCAATTTCACGACGGCGCAGGCTGGAAAGTCATCAACCCTGATAGTGAAATTCGCTCAGTCCCTTATTCGGCTTTCGCTCAATCCGCACAGACTCTTGGATCAAAAACCGCAGATGACTTTGTTCTTAAAACGGGTTTACCAACTTGTGCTGCCGGAACGTTTTTAAGTTACGATGGGACAAGTCTTTCGTGTGCTGCCGTTTCGGGAGCTTCAGGTGGTACCGTCACAGCCGTAACCTCTAACAATTCTTACCTTACCATAGTCAATAATACATCGACTCCCGCTTTGACTGTGAATGTGGGGACAACAGCGAATACAGTAGCTGCCGGAAATGACTCCCGCATCGTCAATGCTCTTCAGCCAGGAACAACTGCCGGTGGAGATCTTGGCGGAACTTATCCTAATCCGTCCGTTGCGAAACTCAACGGGACCACTTTATCAACGTCCGCACTGACCTCTGGTCAGGTTTTAAAATACGATGGAACGAATTGGATTAATTCGGCCATTGCTATTTCTGATGTCACAAATCTTTCTACGACTCTTAGCGGTTATCAAACTGTCGCGGCATTCAACACTGCCGTCGGCAGTGCGAACTGTACAACTTATGAAACTCCTTACTGGAACTCCGTTGCTGGTAAGTTTCTTTGTCAGGCCATCAATGTCTCTCTTGCCGGCGATGCAAGTGGCAGCATTGGTGCTGTGACTGTTGATAGAATCAAAGGAGTTCCAGTCGGAACGGCCGCTCCAACGACGGGTCAGGTCTTAAAATACGATGGCACTAAATGGGCCCCTGGTTCTGACAATGATGGTGGTGGAACTGTCACAAATGTCAGTGCCAGTGCCCCTCTCAGTGTGACCAATGGATCCACCACACCAGCAATTTCGATTTCTCAAGCGACCACTTCGACAAGTGGTTATTTGTCTTCTGCAGATTGGAACACCTTCAATAATAAACAGGCAGCAGGCAACTATATCACTGCACTGACTGGCGATGTGACGGCCAGTGGGGCTGGCTCTGCGGCAGCCACGGTTGCAAAGCTTCAAGGAAATACACTTACGATCACGACTCCTGCGAATAAAGACTATTTGAAATACAATGGTTCCGCATTCGTGAACTCCCCATTGCTTGCCAGTGATTTGAGTGGAGCAATCCCTGCTGCGAACTTGCCTTCTTTTTCTGGTGATGTGACTTCTTCCGCAGGCTCTACGACTTTAACTCTTGCCGACGCAGGAACTGCAGGCACCTATTATAAAGTTACAACGGACTCAAAAGGACGTGTCACTTCTGGCGCGGCTTCGTTGGTCGCTGCAGATATTCCCGCTTTAGATTGGGCTAAGATCACAACCGGTAAGCCAACAACTCTTACTGGTTATGGCATCACCGATTCTTTGGTTACAAATGCGGGAGGCACTCCAAGCATTCAAACAGGTTTGGATGCAAGCAAACCAGGCTCTCCTTCTGCCGGAGCGATTTACTTCGCGACCGATTCTAAAGTGATTTATCAATACAACTCAGGCTCTTGGATTTCAATCGCTTCGTCTTCTGGTTCTGGCGGCACCATCACTGGTGTGACTGCAGGTACTGGATTAAGTGGTGGAGGTACAACGGGCACTGTGACTTTAAATCTTGCGAACACCGCGGTGACTCCAGGATCTTATACCCGCGCGAACATCACCGTGGATGCTCAAGGTCGCGTGACCAGTGCCACCAATGGTACAAGTGTGAACTTGGCTTCAGACGTGACTGGAACACTTCCGATTGCAAATGGCGGTACAGGTGCGACTACAGCTTTGGGGGCCTTCAATCTTCTGTCTCCCCTGACCACCAAAGGTGATCTGCTTACCCGTGATGGCACCAATAATATTCGCCTTGCTGTCGGCACAGACGGACAGGTCCTTTCTGCCGATTCGGCTCAAGCCGGTGGCTTGAAATGGGTGACGCCGACGAATGGGACTGTCACAAGTGTGACCGGAACACTTCCAGTCGTCGTCGCTACCGGTACGACAACGCCTGTGATTTCTGTGAATGATGCGACCACTTCCACTAAAGGAGTCGTGCAAGCAGGTGCCGGTATCGCTGTTAGTTCTGGAACTATCTCTGCCGATCCTGCCAACTTCCCTTCTGTTGTGCCGGTTTCTAAAGGCGGCACAGGAGCTTCGTCTATCACAGCCAACGGGCTTGTCGCTGCGAATGGCACAGGGACTGCTTACACTTCATTCGCCTGCGGCGTGGGGCAAACGATTACATTTAATGCTTCAGGTGTTGCAGGTTGTTCGACCTTTGACTCTGCGGGATTTTTCCTTAATGGCGGCAACTCTTTCGGAGCTGCAGCTACGATTGGAACTAACGACAATAATAGTTTTGCGATTAAGACTAACAACATCACTCAAGTCACTGTCGATACCAACGGGAACGTTGGTATTGGTACAGGACTTCCGAACGCATCTGTAGACATTGTCAAATCAGGAACTGCTTCTTACACTGGATTCAAATCCAATATTTCCAGCACTGCAGCCAATGCGACGGGCCTCGACACTTATGCAAATGGTTCCAATTACTCGACGGGTGTTTTAGTTGAAACAGAATCAAATGGAGCCTCCGTGGGCGTGGATGTCTATGCCTCCGTTAACAATGCTGGCGGGTCCTATGTTCGGGGCATTGATGTGGGCATCAATGACAGTTTAGTTGCTGGATCAGGTCTAAGACTTTTTGCCGACACGGGAACATCAAAGGCTTCGAAGGCCATCGACATCGCATCAGGCTTTAACTCTGGATATGCCATTTATGCAAATACAAATGGTAAGTCTTACTTTAAGGGAAATATTGGCATAGGCACGACCACTCCAGCAGTCTCATTGGATATCGGTTCAAAAACTGACGCTCTTCGTATGCCGAATGGAACGACCGCGCAACAACCTGCATCACCCGGTAATGGAATGCTTCGCTACAATACAACAACAAACTTTGCGGAAGTTTATCAAAACGGTGCCTGGGTCAGTCTAACCACTTCTGCCGGTGGCTCGAATGTAACCACCAACTCTTCTGGTGCCGTTACGATTGCTGCAGGTGGAACAAATCAAAATGTGACTTTGCAATCTTCGGGCACCGGAGTTGTAACATCTCCCAGTATTGTGACCATCACGAACGCAACCGCCTCAACCGCCTCAAACAATGGAGCTCTTGTTGTTAGTGGTGGCGTCGGAGTCAGTGGTGCTATCAACGCCGGAGGCAGCATCAGCTCCGCAGGCAGTGTTTCCGCAACGACCAGCATGTACACTCCAATTATATATGGTAGTTCCGCAGCCAGTGGAACTTTGACGTTGGATTCTACATCACATGCGACTAAAGGAAGCATTCTGCTTGCACCAAGTGGAGGCACTGTCGGTATTGGCACAAGTAATCCAACTAATATTCTACACATTTCAAAAGACCAAAATGCTGCCACCTTCGCTTATATTACCAACGAAACATCCGACACGGCCGCCCGCTCTGGAATCATCATTGGGTCCTCCAGCGCAACAACTGCATCCCTTCAATACTTAAGCGCCAACTATACCGCCGCTGGCGCACTTCAACCTTCAACAACTATTTTGGCGGCAGGCTCTGCTTCCACAAATGGCCTGACCTTATTAACAAATACTGGCGCTCCAATTCAGTTTTGGCCTGGCGGAGGTGCCAACCCCAAGGTCACTATGCTTAGCAGTGGTTACTTGGGAGTCGGAACAACTTCGCCAATTTCAAAAGTTCACCTTTTAGATACCAGCTTCGCTGGATCTACATATAGCGCTACTAGATATGGCAATCACAATGTCGCTGCTGGATATTGGACATTTAAAAATCGAGGCACTGCCGAAACAACTTACTCTCCGGTATTGCAAGGAGATGAGCTTGGAAGCTTTGGTAGTGCAGCTACTTTTGACACGACCAGCGCCACAGCCACAGCTGCCTACATGGCACCATTTGCAGACGGAAACTGGGCAGCTGGGTCAACTCCCGGTGGTATTAAATTTATGACCAATAATGGGACTGGCATGAGTGAAAAAATGCGAATCGATTCAGATGGCAGCATTGGAATTGGAACAACAACACCGGGAAGAATGCTACACGTGGTCCGAGCAGGCGATGATAACTTGAGTGGGGATGCTGCTGTCGTTCAATTTGACCGGAAAGCCATTTCGGGCACTCCGGCAAATGAGATCGCAAGCTTCATTCAATTAGGCTTACCAAACAGTGCCAATAGTGTTGTTTTAGCTGCTGACATTGGAGCAAAATTAACTACCGTTACACCGGGCGCAGAAAAAGGCGTCTTGTTGTTCAGAACGACAACTGCTGGAAGCGCTACTGAAAAAATGCGCATTGATAGTACTGGCAACGTCGGGATTGGCACCACCGCCCCAGCCAACACATTGTCTGTGACCGGAAGCACAGCAACTTCTCAGGTTCGAATCGCCAACAGTACTTATGGCGGATACCTGACCGTCGCCTCTGCCAGTAACTCCCTCATCGGTTCTGGTGGCGCAAAATGGAGTGGGTCAACTTGGATTCCTGAATCAACGTCTGCATCCGCTATTAACGTCGGCACTGGTGGAATTAGCTTCTATTCGAATAATGGCCTGACGATCGGCACTGCTTACACTCCGACACAAAGAATGAACATCAACAACAGCGGACAGGTTGCCATCGGGTCCTCCACGGGCAGTGCTTGGTCAACAAGCCAACTCACGATCGGTGATTACTCAAGTAGCGCCGCCATCGTTGCACTTCGAAGACCTTCATCATCCGCAAATCTGGATTTTTATGTTCCCTATGCTGACTCCGATGGTGGAGGCAATTTTGGCTATGGCTATCAGACAAGTTCGGGAATGTTTAGATTGTGGGATAGCGTCGCTGGTGCACGCATGAATTTTACAAATTCTTCAGGAAATATGTGGATCGCCGGAACTTATTCCAACGGTTCAGATCGCCGTTTCAAGAAAGACATCCATGTGATTCCGGATGCTCTCAATAAAGTTTTGCAGCTAGAAGGGGTGACTTATCACTGGAAGCCTTCCGTAAATCCCGACAAGTCGGAACAAATTGGGGTCATTGCCCAAGACATTGAAAAAGTGTTCCCACAGGCTGTGAAAACCGACGCCGACGGTTATAAGTCAGTGACTTATGGCAATCTCGTTTCACCTTTGATCAATGCAATTAAAGAGTTTTACGCTCTATGGAGTAATGATTCTGAGAAAACTCACCGCGAGATGGCTTCCTTAAAACAAGAAGTCGAAACACTGAAAGAACAGAATGCAGAACTAAAAACATATCTCTGTCAGAAAGACCCCAAAGCCCCTATCTGCAAATAGCTTCGCAGATCATATCTCCAAGTTAAAAGCTGTTTTAGGGGCTATGGCTGCGTCAGTGTCTCAAAATGAAATCCCAACAAAACCTTCAAGTCCTAGATTGAGAAAGCTCAAAGAATTCCGGCATCTGCCGATAAGTAATACATCTGAACGTTAATGGGTTTGATCCAGGAGGGTTTCGGTATGAAGAAGTTATTATTTTTGGCATTGATGGCCGTTACGACTGCGGGCTGTTCAATGGATGCTTCTTTAGAGAGCCTCACTAAAAACATTCCTGCTCTTAAATTTCAAGATCCTGCAAAGACAACGGGCCTCGTTTCGGGTTCTACTCAGACGGGTACGGCCTCTGGTGGCGGTGGTGCAACTTATCATGTGCAAAGCTCTGTGGGTAACTACATGTCGGGAATTGAACAGACCACTTCTGATGGCAGCTATAAAGTTTATAGCTCTGTTCAGGGTGCGATCGTTTCCAACTAACTAGCCAACCAGCAGCGATTTATCCTTACTGCGATATCTGCATTCAACTCCACTTCGGCGCCGGTGTCGCATCGCCTCTTATCATTCGACAAAATATGGTTTGAAATCATCAGCAACGGCCCCCCTTCCCAGACCTAAATCCGGGCCACTAAAGTTTCAAAAAGAGACAACCGATAGAGGTTATGACAAACCACGGAAGGGTTTTTTATGATGCTCATCTTTCTATGTATCTTAGGCTTTTTTCAGGATGCAAAAGCTGCCGATATCTCCGTCATTGATGTTCGCAGGAATATCACGCTGTCGGAAGACGATGCTGTCTATAAAGATTTCTACATCAGTGCTTCAGCAGGCTCAGGCCTAAAAAAGAATCTCGTTGTTACGGCGGTTCGAAAAATCAATGTTCGTGATGCCAGTGGCGCCAATTCCTTCGGTGAAATTCTTATTCCGGTAGGACAACTTAAAATCATCGCCATTTTTGACAAAGTGGCAGTGGCGCGTGAATTCAATCTGCTTTCCCGTGATGAACTGCCAATGCTTGAACAAACTGGAATCATGACCGGAGACCGCATTGATTTGCAGGGCTCTTTCATCGATAACTCCAAACCAAAAAAACGTAAAGTTGCCAGCGACGACGAAAAGGCCGCTGGTACGACAACAGTTGTGACCACCCTCACAACTTCCACAACGACAACAACTACAACTCCCGCGGCAGCGCCCCTCCCTAATGTTGCAGCTGCGGCGGGAGTTCATTCTCCTTCACCTCTAACGCCTCCCACGGCGGCAGGCCCTGTGGTCCAACCACCTGCCCTCCCGTCCACAGAGAAGCTTTTACAAGGTGCCACCGAGTTTAAGCCCGCTGTAGCGAAAGCGGAGGCTGTTCCCCATGAAGCGGCTTCAAAAGCTGCCTCGGAAGTAGCCCAAGAAACTAACAAAGCAGCGGAAACACTTGAAAAAGTCGCCGATTCTGATAACAACTCGGGGCATGAGTGACAATTCTTATTTCCGCGTTCGCCTAAGCCAGGTCCCAGCTGACCTTGAAGACATCATCACCACACATTGCTTTAGCAGTGGCGCCTCTGGAGTGACAGAGGCTTTGGTGTTTACACAGCCCGATCTGACCTATGATCCTCGCATCACCAATGTAGCAACTCACGACATGGATGTGTTCTTCCCGGAAAATCCTGAAAAGAGTTTCTTTGAAGGCCTTCAGGAATACAGTTCATTGATCAAGTGGAGCATCTTCGAAGAAGAAAACAAAGACTGGCTCGCCGAGTGGAAAAAAGGCTTTAAACCTTTCAAACTTGTTGGCGATTTCTGGGTGATCCCTTCTTGGTTACAACCACCTCCTGAATGTAAACACGCGATTTATATCGATCCAGGTATGGCATTCGGTACAGGCACTCACGCCACCACTCAGATGATGGCATTCTTCATCAACAAATTGGTTGAGAAAAATAAAAGTGTTGTCAGCAAATGGAATTTGTTAGATGTCGGCACGGGTACTGCGATCTTAGCCATGCTTGCGAAAATGGATGGCGTGGGCTCCGTCACTGGCATCGAAATCGATCCCGAAGCTCGTCGCGTGGCTCGTGAAAACGTCAAAATCAACAAACTTGAAACCATCGACATTCCTGAATCACTTCTGGAAGATGTACGCGGCCCTTATGACGTGGTCGTTGCTAACATCATCGATGGCGTTTTGATCAATATCAAAAAAGATTTGATGCGCGTTTTGAAACCTGGCGGCCACATGCTACTGACAGGAATTCTTGAAGAGCGTGACAATCATTTCTTCGAAAAATTCCTCGAAGGCTCTGGTCTGACTGTAGTTCGCCGTCTTGAAAAAGATGAATGGGTTGGCTACTGGGTGCAATCACCTTCTTCCGACAAAGTCGGAGTGTAAGCAGGCTTGGTATGAGAAGATATTGGATTGAGAAAAAAGATCTGTTCGCAGATCAAGTCAACTTCACAGGTGACGTCTTTCATCACATTTTCGATGTGTGTCGCCAAGACGTGGGCTCTAAATTCGAAGTCCTCACTGAAGACAGCAAGGCATACTTCGTGGAAGTCACACAAGTGACCAAGAAGAATGCCACTGCTCGAGTCCTGGAAGAACGCGTGATCCCCGCTTTGAAGACTCCCCATGTGCATATCGCTTTATCGGTCTCCCGTTTTCCAGTGATGGATGCGGTGATGGAAAAAGCGGTTGAACTAGGCGTGACCAGCATTCAACCCTTCTTTTCAGAATTCAGCTTCGTTCGTAAGGGCGACAAGATTTCTGAAAATAAGATCGACCGCTGGGACAAGATCGTAAAGTCAGCAACCCAACAAAGTGGCCGAGGCGACCTGATGAAGGTCCTTCCCGTCATATCTATCGAGAAACTTTCGGTTTTCACTAACCCCAGCGACTCACAAGTGGGTCTATTTGCTTACGAGGGGTCTTCGACATTAAGCATCAAGGACTATTGCGCCAAAGTTAAAGCGGACCATCCCCAAGGAATTAAAGACATTTGGATCATCGTGGGCAGCGAAGGCGGCTTCTCTCACGCTGAGGTTCAAAAGTTCACTGAACTAGGCCTTCATCCAGTGACTTTAGGCCAGCAGGTTTTGCGAGTTGAAACGGCTTGCATGGCTCTGGTATCAGTCCTAAAGTATGACTTTGATTTGATGTGTTGAGCTTCGGTAGAGAAGGTACTCCGACGAAGTCGGAGTGTAGATGTTACTTCGACGAAGTCGAAGGGTAGACAGGAGAAGGAATGGATCCTTTTGAAGAGTTTGAGTTTAAACCACTCACGGATGGTCTAGGTTTCCACAAGAAGAAAGCAGCGGCTGCTAAGGCTGATGCACAAGTGGACACTTTCACTTCCCAAAAATTCATCAAAGACCAAGGCTTGGAATTGATCGAAGAATCTTCCGTAGATCCTCTTCGTCCACCACTTCCACGCAAAAAAACACCTATGCCTTCGACAACTCCAGGCACGTTGACTGAAGTCGGCGGAGACGGTTCTTCTTCTGCTGCGGTGGATGAGATTCTTAAGACTCTTCAAAAAAGCCGTCGCTTCGACTTCGACGAAACTAAGACTAAAAACAAAATCACTGGAACAACCAAAGAAGAGTTCAAAGCGACAACTTGGAGCTTCTCTTCAGCGATGTTAGATTCTATGTTAGTGATCGCGGCAAGTCTTCTGTGCATGATTATTCTTTTAGTTATCACGAAAGTGGATTTGATCGGCAACCTGACTCATCCAGATGAATCAGGCATGATCTACATCTCTACTGTGGCGATGTTCGCAACTGTGGCTTTCATCTATTTGACAGTGAATCGTATTTTCATGGGCTGCACTCCTGGTGAGTGGGCTTTTGATCAGCGCATTGGCAAGCCTGAAGAATTGAACACTGCTATGTACGGCTTGAAAGTGGCGGCGCGCAGTGCTCTTGTTATCCTCACTGGTTTTATTATTTTCCCGATCGCGTCTGCTTTGACCGGCATTGATTTCGCGGGCTCCATCACTGGAGCAAAACTTCTTAAGAAGGTATAGTCAGCATGGGCCAAGTCCGTACGTTTGATAATATCGAAGCGGCTTTGGCTCCTCTTCGTTCTCAAGGTAAAAAAATCGTTTTCACAAATGGCGTCTTTGATCTCCTTCATGTGGGTCATGTGCGCTATTTGCAAGAAGCCCGCTCTTTGGGTGATGCCTTGGTTATCGGAGTCAATGCCGACGCCAGTGTGAAACGCCTTAAAGGCCCAACCCGTCCCATTCAAAATGAAAATGATCGTGCCGAAATTCTGGCGGCATTAGGCTGTGTCGATTTCACGGTCATCTTCAGCGAAGACACTCCGGAAAATCTTATTCACAAAGTTAAACCCGATGTTTTGGTTAAAGGTGGCGATTGGAAAATCGACTCCATCGTCGGCGCCCCCTTTGTGATGTCCTATGGTGGCAAAGTCATGTCACTGCAATTCGTAGATGGAAGATCTACGACCAAGATCATCGAAAAATCTCAAAAAGATTAGAATCTAAAACCCAGTTTTCCGCTGTAGACTGAATCGACGTAGCGATCAATTTCCAGCGCTACGAAGAATTTGGCGATGTTCACATTCAGGCCCGCAAGAGTGTGAGCTTCTGTGACGTATTGTTTTTCAGTCTCTTTCGTCGCCGTGATTCCATCAGCACCGCCGATGAAAGTTCCTTGGGCATTAATTCGACCTTCTCCAAAATATAAAGCCACGTTATCAATGGCCACTGTCGCAATAAGATCGAATCCAAGCGTGGTTACATTGATCAAATTTGAAAAGTTCGCGCCGCCAGCATAGGCCATTGCTGAAAATGAAATCGGAAAGAAACTAGCTTCGTAAAAGCCCCAGCGCACCTGACCACCAAAAGATTGCACTTTCTGTGTTTGAATTGCCGGCGTGAAGTAAAACAAAGTGTCGACATTGTAGTAAAGGCCTTTGCCCAAGGTCAGGGTGTAGTAATTAAACTCACCACTGTCACTTGTTTTACTTCCCAACTTCGATAGGTCTTCCATCGGAATAAACTCGGACGTCAAACCAACCTCAAACCCGGTGTACCCACCGAGAGGATAAGGGTTGTCGAGAACCTTCGATGACGTTCCCAAACCAAGAATTTCCAACGCCCGTATTTGATCAGAAGTAGTCAGGTTCTTAGGTAGATCTGCCGCGGCCTCAGCCAAGACAACAGACAAACTCAGACCTATAAAAAGCAAAAGACGACAAAGCTTCATGAGGCTATTGTCGTCGAATAATCCGGCTGGTGTCCAGTTCTAAAGAGATGCCACTCCCGTTTGGATTTGGCTCAATGCCGAATTTGCAAGGCCTACGATTGCTGCGTCAGAGCTTTGTGCAAGCTGTTGAAACACCGGGATAAATTTAGAGTAATCAGAAACCGCGTTCGAAGCCGTTACGACGTCGCCGCGAGAGTTGCGTGGATCTGTAACAGTCGTGTTAGATTTTGCAGTTTGATAACCTTTGATGATGACTTGCGCTGCTAGCTCAACAACTTCGGCTTTCGAACTTTTCAAAGCTGTCAAAAGAACACCAGAGCGACCTGTGTTTGCATAGCTCGTCAAGTAAGCTTGTGCCTTAGCCTGGTTTTCAGAAGACAATTGATCATAGCTTGTCGCCACAATCGAGAAGCTTTGTGAGTTATAAACAGAGCTTACTGCATACAGACCCATTGCTTGAGTTTCAGATTTATTGTTGCGAAGCAAATCATTTACGATTGTGTAGAAAGTTGCATCGTCAACTTCCTGAGAGAAGTAAGCGTTGATCAATTTTGCGACGTTTTCTTTCGTTGGCTGAGCAGATACAAGGGCGATCCATTGAGAGCCACTCAAGCCTTTTTCATCTTTAGCAGCATCATTTGCCGCTGCAGCAGTTTTTGCGTTATTTTCGAAATTAACACGACCGCCACCATTGCCACCTGCTGCGATGTCGCTTCCCGCAAGGCCTGAGTCTGATTCTGCACCCACAACATTGACATCAACATTTGGTTTTTTCTCTGCGTCCGCGGGCTTCTTTGCGTCAGCTTTCTTTTGTGCTACGGCTTTTGGAGCCGATGGAGCCGCCACTTTTGCATCAGCTACTTTTTTAGCGTCAGCTTTCTTTTTATCAAATGGATTAACGTATTTACGATTGATCTCGCGATCTTCAAGGCCCAAACCGAACAAAGCCGCCAAGAATGATTTCGGGCGAGGCATCTCATAGCTCACATCAGAGTTCGCAAGAACCGCTTGTACTGGCGTCTTGAATATATATCCAAGTCCACCAATCATTACTGCCACAAGTGCGTAAGTTGCGATTTCAAGTTTTCTATCTGTGAAGCTCATTGGGGCCTCCCTGTTCTTATTTAGATATAAGAGCAGTGCCCGTGCCATTTCTTCTAGAATTTACGCGTATTTAAGCATTTCAAAGCGAGACAATGCCAAGTCAGTGACACTTCCGCGCCCCCACCTGACCAAAAACCCGACAACCACAAATCCCGCAAAAGGTGCCTGGCACCTTTTGCTTCACTCACCGCGCCATTACCCTGAAAAGGTTCTGTCTCAAAACAAGACACTCCTTCTCCAGTCCAATTTCCAATCTCTATTTTCTATTTTCTATTTTGCCCCCGGGGCAAAATCCAGGGCGCGGCCCAATGGAGGGGAACTGGCGACAGGTGTCCGGTCGTTTTTCATACACGGTGCAAAGACGCGTGACTGAATCAAGATAACGGCAGTCGCGATTGGCTTTTTGGGACAACATAAAGAACTCGGTTCCGGCGCGATAGGATTCAATGATCCCTTCTTTTTTTAAGCGCTTCGCGAGCTTTTTGACCGAGCCTGTGACCTCGTCCTCTGTGGCAACACCCAATCGAACTAAATCAGATGATTTGATTTCTACCGGCATCGTGCAACAGCCACCCCAGCAGCCATTGCACATATCAGAACGATAAGCTTTCCATGTTGAGGGACGATCTATATCGGGTTTGCTCATTCAAAAACAAAGCAATTAAGGAAGATGCTTTTTCACCAGTTTACTGTTGTACCTTGCGGCAGGATCCGCTGATTGAAGTTGTACAACACTGTAACCTCGGGTGTAAAGCTCGCTCAAAAGCTGCGGCAAAATTTCCGCTGTTCTTCTTTGAATATCATGGAAAAGAATGATTCCGCGCCCCCTGGCATCCAGCTGCGCCAAGGTGTTGCGAAGAAGGTTCTCATTCGTTTGCGCCTTCCAATCTTCGCTATCGATATTCCAATAGAACTCAGCCGTTGACGCTGTATTTAGGAACTTTCGCAGTTCCGGCGAAGCTGCGCCAAACGGAAAACGAAAAATGGGATCGACCCAGCCTAGAACATCATAAACCGCCTGATGCCCGCCTATAATCTCTTTAGTGGCTTCCTCAAAAGTAAATTGGCGACCACCGTTTGCATGACCACACTCTTTCAAATTGCCAATACAAGAATGAGTCACAGAGTGAGAGCCCACCATATGTCCATCCGCCGCGACCATCTTTGTGATATCCGCATTGACGCGAACATTTTTACCAAGCTGGAAGAAATGAGCTTTCGCCCCGACTTCCTTTAAAGACTGAAGAATTGTTTTCGTGTACTCAGGGCTTGGACCATCATCAAAAGTCAAAATCACTTCTTTTTTAGCCACATCGCCAGTCACCGCCAAATAGCCATTTGAGAAATCACGTTTCTGAATATTATCAGGAAACTTGAAACTGTTCGAAGTGGCCTTCGGTTTCAGGGCATTTACTTGCACTGTTAACGTGCTTCTTTCCGCTGCGAAATAGCGCTCCAGCTGCTGCAACAAAGCTTGTTTGCACGATGCGAGCAATTCGCGGTTGGCGTCATCGCGAATCTCGCCTTCAAAAAGGGACAATGACTGCCCATCCAGGGCTTGAAGCTCCTGGCAAATCTCCTGTTTCAATTTTTTGGCTGGCTCCAAGTCTTTACCAGCATTTTTACCAGCGTCATTATTCAAGTCTTTGCGCCATTCAGCAAACAAAGCCTCGGGATTTGATTCCGAACTTTCCCATTCTGCCAAAGACTTGGCATCCTGATTCACTTGCACAGATTGCTGAAGCTGACTGCCAACTTTATTTCCACAGCCTATAAAGGCCGCAGAAACAAGGATCATCAGAAGTGACGCGAGTATCTTATTCATAAACACCTACTGAGTTCGGTCTGAACTCTGTCCTACATTAAGTAAATTCCAAGCGATTTCTTTTTTCTCATCGTCCTTATGATTCTCATGTTCTGAAGTGCTGTCCTGCTTCTTCATACTAAATTTAATTTTTGAATTTTCGATAATCACGCGCGGATCAACGGAGTGATTATCAAAAATAAGCAGATTGCGTGACGCTTGTGCCGTCACCACATCTGGATTCCACAAGTAGCGGAAGTAAATAATCAAAGAACCAAAGAACTGACTGAGAAGAATCGACAACAGGGCCAGAGCCAACAAACCAATTTGCGGAAGAGTCGTCTCCCAGCGTGCGCTGTCCAAAATTTCAAACCGCGTTCCGATAGAAAGCTTTGCAGCCTCCACCTTTCCCAATGCAGCATTGAGTTCCTTATAACGATTGAACTCCATGTCAGATTTCTTTTTCAAGTCCTCGGCCATTTGTGCTTGATAGGGAAGCTCTTTCACTTCTTGCTTCAGGCGGTCTATCGATCCTTGAACTTGAGAAAGCTTTCCTGCCAGCAGGTTATTTTCGAACTTCAAAGTTTCGATCTTTCCACCGACACCGTACAGGGTGCTCTCTTTTTGCGACGACCGGTCTTTGCCCAGATATTCAATGAGTTTTTTATTTTCGGCCATCTTCAGCTTGATCTCATTGGCTCGAACTAACAGATCTGAAACGTACTCTCCCATTTTGTCTTTAGAGGCCAGCGGCAAAATACTTTCATCTTTGTTTTGAACTTCAGCCAGCTGATGCCCCAACTCATTGAGCTTTTCGTCTGCAATCCTCTTCTGAGTGGTTATGAATTCTTCAACACGGGTGATTTCTTCGGACTCACGCTTCTTCAGCAAATCACCAGCAAGCTCTGTGACTGTATTCGCCAGAAAAAGCGACAAGGCACGACTGGGGGTCGCTGCCGTCAACTTGATTTCAAAATCAGAATCCAAAGTCGCTTTGATCCATTTATCAAGTTTTTGCAAAACTTCGAGTTTGCTTTCAGGCTTGTCAGTAATTTTATTCAGGTAGTCGGCCTTGAGCTGCTCATACCCTTGTCGCTCTTCCAATGTGATCTTGGCGCTGTTACCACGTTCGTTGATTTTAACTAAAAGCGCCTCAAAGAACTCACGAGTTTTCAAATACTCGATATGCTTTGAAAGAACGCTGCTGCCCTTCTTTGAATCCTGAAGCGATTTCGAAAGACCAAAGAACTGACTTGAGAACGCCTGCAATGACGAGTTTTGGGTGTCATTAAAAACCATGCTCGTGGTCGCAACATAGGGGATCTTTACGACATAGACGACCGCACTCACTGCAAAAAGAACCACCGTAAACACCGCAAACATGCGCCAGTGTGACAGATACAGTTTGATAATTTCTCCAACTGTGAGTTCTGGTTCAATATGTTGATCAGCCATATTTGTCCCGACCTTCCGCAATGAATTGTCCAAGCATTGGTTGTGCCACTGTTTGACAAGGTTGACCTGTGTTTAATCTGTAATGAGGATTAAGACTTTGAAATTAGTACTGCGCAGGGCGCGGAATTGTCACAGAGGCCGCTAGGATTCCAAAGACCAACCAATACATTCGATCTGCCATCCCGCCAATAGACAGATGGATGTGATAGATCACGAGGATAGGAATATGGGAAAGCAAATAGATAGCAATAGCCCTCTTGGCAATATCAAAGGACTTGAGAGCCTTAAGTGAGCCCAAAAGCATAAATATTAAGGCCACACCCGCTAAAATAAGCAAAGGCCAGCCCCCCACAACCCCGGCGGACACAAAGATATTGTGAGGATCTTTCATCGCATTGTAGTTCGAAACATCGACTTCATTACCGGCTGCAAACTTGGACATCAATCCATGCCCAAGCCAAGGATGCTCCAGGAAAATTTCGGTGCCGCGCTGAACTTCCTCCATCCGCGATGCAATACCATCCTGCGCTTGACGTGAACCCAAAGAGTTTTCGCCAGTGGCAATGCCATGTGCGAAGTCATAAGTTTGCATACCAAAAAAAGTTGTGAAAGTGACGATAAAGCAAATAGTCGCAAACTTAAAGATGCGCCCCTTGTTGGTTTGGGTTTGATGCAGAATCATCGTTAACACAAATGCGATTACAGCAGCCCCCGCAGAAGAACGCGTTCCCGTAAGAATGATGGCAAGGAAGCTTGCAACCAAAACCACCACATCCCAAATCTTATGTTTCAGTTTCCAATCAGTTAAGATTGTTCCCAATGAAAAAATATAAGCGACAGTGGCACAGGTCACCATGTGAGGAATGTGCTTGAAGACGCCAATGAATCGCCCCCCTTTAAACACCACTCCTCCGGCAACGGGAAGAAGTAAAAGAGAGATGATCACCAAAGCTCCGGCCCAACGCTGCACAAACCGCAAAAATTCCTCGACGGGCCATAAGCTGGGAATGACCAATCCGTAGACCACCACCATGAACAAGGACACCAGCACCGCACCAACTTGGATCATCGGGGACTCATCTGAATTGACATAATGGATTTGCAAAAGTGTTTGCACCATCAGGGTCAGCATCAAGACAAAAACAAACAGTTTATAAAAACCACTCAAGTGTTGCCGGTCGCGAACCTTCATCCATAGCAGAATCAAAGGTCCACCCAGAAGTACCGAAAACAGCACATTCACATAGGGATGCATGCCTTGCTGAAAAATCAAATAAGGAACTTCACGAGGAATAGGCAACAACGCGCCAAAGGAAACCTTGGCGAGAAATGCCAAGGCCACGAGGGCTTTTATTAAAAATAAAATGCGTCCGTCGCGGGCTCTTATCATTACTTATGATCCGAATTTTTTTGAATCAGCAGTCCCGTCAGGACAATACCGGCAACTAAGGAAACAACCGTGATCGTCTTGGTCGCTTCGCCGGAAACCCAAGTTGATTTCTGTGGAACATACACAAAATCATCTTGCGCCAGCTTGAGTTGCCGAGCTCCGCCATACTTGATGATCTTTTCAGCATTCACCTCATAAGCGCCTTGGTATTCATTGATCGCCTTCGACTTCACCTCATCCCAAGACTTTGGCTCCTGCTTACGAACCAAAACCTCACTGACGTCACCCGCTGTAGTTGATCCACCGGCAAGAGTGATCAACTTCAACAAGTCCGTGTTCTGAGGGACATAATAGATCCCAGGCTTATTCACGGCACCCATCAGCTGAACGGTGATCAAGGACTCCTTTTGTGAGGAACGGAAAATATATTCCGATGCCTGCTGCGGAGGCTTGATGTCGTTTAACAATCCCGTTTCTTCAGCACGGGCATACCCGATGGAACTCAAAGAAAAAATAAACGCGGTCACAAGGCACATGCTTTTCTGCAAATTCATACAAAAAATTCCTCCTGCTACACTGGACCTACATCGAGACCCTAGACTCTTGTCAATAAATTTCGATGACTTGACTTCGGTCTGTGCATAACAATTATGAAATGATGACAACGTCAGTTCCCGAGCACGAAAAACTTTTTGATGAAATCTGCAACAAACTTAACGAGCTGAGCACGAATCAGTCCGAGGAAGAAGTTGTTCCTCCTCAACCGAAATACGAGCAAATGCAAGTTCAGATGAAGAAATTTCATTCAGACTTGAAGGGCTCACAAGAAGAGCTGCGCGAGAAAATTAAAACTCTCGAAAACGTTTCTTACGGACCTGCAACGATGGATGCTCAGATGCAGCTGCTTGCGGACCAACTGAGTGCTGAACGCGGCAACAACGCAAAACTCAGTGCGGATCTGGCAAAATCTTTGGAACTCAGTTTGCAACTGCAACTTGAAATTCAAGGTTTGAAAGCACGCGCGATGCAAATGCAAAGCGAAGAAAAGAAGTACAGCCAAGCCCTCTTCGACAAAACAAGAATTCTACAAAGAGACCTCGATCTTAATCAGGCTTTGAAAGAAGAGACCGCGATGGAACTTGCGAAAGCCAAATCTGCTTTCGCTCGCGAACAGGCTTTGTGGGAAGAAAAACAGGAACAATTCGAAAACGAAATTCAAAGTTTGAAAACTTCGAAGCACGAATTGGAACAGACTGTTGAAGAGATGAAAGAAACAATCCTTCAAAGAGACGAAAAAATCGAATCTTTGAATCAAGAGATTGAGAAAATCTCCACGGCCTTCAGCGAGGTCGAGTCTTCAGCGGCCCAGCAAAACGACGTTCTGAAAAACTTGATGGAAGTCGCTGAAGGAAAAATTATCGAGATGAAAATGGCCCTCGATAAGAAGACTTTGGAAGCTCAGGACTACTACAGTCATTTACAGCAGGCTCTCACTCAATCCGGTATCTCAAAACAAGAGAACACCGCTTTGAAAGAATATGTTGCGAAATTGAACTACTACCATCAGCAAGCTCAACAGGCGCAGATGGCTGTGGCGCAAATGGCTCAAGCCGCCGCACAACAAGTCGTACAGACCCAGACCTCGCAAGGTTAAGTCTTGTCCTCCTCTAGTTTGGTTTTCTAAACTAGAGGAGTGATCAATCCATTAAATTTATTCAAACCTTATTTTGATCTGACCCTGGGCTCTAAAAAATCTCATATCACCCGCGTGCTTGAGCGCCCGGGTTTGTGGATGACGCCTCAGCAACTTGAAAATCTTGTCGAAGATTTACGAACTGTTGTTCGCACTCTCAATATCGGCGAACTGGATTATGGAATCGTCCAAGGCAGCAAACAAGCCCTGGACAATGCTGTGATTACCCTGATCTACGATGGGCCGACGGGAAAACCTTTTGCCTTCAATGCTTTGACGATCATGAATTGCACTGTGCGCGGTCATGCCCAGCAAGTTGTGCACTTGGGACTGGTTGCCGTCGATCCTTCGGCTCGCGCCAAAGGTCTTTCCTGGATCCTTTATGGGTTAACTACTTTCCTGCTGTTTATCAAAAATCGTTTCAAGCCGGTCTGGATTAGCAACGTCACGCAAGTCCCCGCGATTATTGGAATGGTCTCTGAAAGCTTCGGGAATGTTTATCCAAATCCTCTGCAAAATACCCGCAGATCCTATGATCACCTGGTGCTGGCTCGGGAAATCACCACCCGCTATCGCTATGTATTCGGAGTCGGCGAAGATGCCGAGTTTGATGAAGAGGCTTTTGTCTTGAAGAATGCTTACACCGGCGGAAGCGACAACTTGAAGAAAACATTTGAACAAGCTCCGAAGCATCGCAATCCCATTTACAATGATTTCACCAAGGCGGCCTTAGATTATGACCGCGGGGATGATATTCTTCAGCTCGGTCAAATGGATGTGAAAACCTATTACCACTATATGGTTCACACAATTCCCAAGGGCTCCTTCTTGGTTCTGATCTATAAAGTGCTCTTTAGCTGCATTGAATTCTCTTTGGTTCCCGTGATCCAGTGGTTCTCTACCAGCAAGCAAATGGGAAGTTTGAGGCCACGCAAATGATGAATCAAAACCTGCAGATTTTCGATGCGTGTTTGTCACTCTTAGGTGCTTTGGGTATTTGGCCCGCGCTTCGCCGTCTTTATCGCCAAGAATCGTTGAATCCTTTGGAGATTCGCATGTGGGGGATCTTGGCCTCCATGCTGGCTTTGTTTGTGGTGCGCTTCCCTTTAACTGCCTTCGATATTCGGGCCTTCGGTGGTGCGACTTATATTGCCGGTATTTGGCTGGCCTTCTTTGTATTCCTTTACTTTGAAGGACTCCTTAGAAAGCATATGCCATTTTGGCTAAAACTTTATATGGCTGTGGGCAGTTTGATATTTATTGTTGATGCTCTGGCAAACCATTTGTCGGGAAATCGCCCGCATTTGATTGCCTTCGGAATCTTTATGTTGGGCGCTCAAATCTTTGTCGCCTTGACGGCCTTGCTGCGAAACCGCAGAGAGCACAGTCGCTCCGAGAATACCCTTTTGGATATCAGCATCCTGGGACTTCTGCTGTTGGGACCTTTGTTCCTTTCGGACGTAACGACTTATGGTCTGCCCCATATTCCCAAGCTGGGTGCTTTAGGCGGATTGCTGTTCACCTACTTCTCGCTCTTTAACCAAGCCTTGGTCAAAGACCGCAGCTTTATTCTAAGAAAGCTCGGAAAGACTCTTTTATTCGCTGCGATTCTTTTAATTCCAGCCTCTTTGCTCTTTGAAGACTTCAATTGGGATGTCGGCTTCCGCATGTATGTATTCTTGGTCGATGTGCTTTTAGTCTTCCGCATTCATTCTGCGGTGAAGTTCTTAAATGGTGACGACGACTTCTTCAAATACGTGCATCAATTCGTCGATTCCGAAAAGTTTGATCTGGCCAGCCTTAAAAATAAGATTTCTGAAGTGTTCGCCAAAACGGATATCAAGATTTTGTCAGCGGCGGATCTGACGGGTTATGACATCCCTAAGATTATCAATTTGTTCAGCCTCCACCAGACTCATCTATTCAATCTGGAAGATATTCGCCAGCTGCTTTCCGACGAGGCGAAGAAAGCCAATTTACCGCGAGAAGAAGTGCAGATCTATGAACAAATCCAGCATTTGCTGGATGAAAATGGCATGACCTATGCCTGCCTGCTTTCCGCGAAAAGTGGTGATCTGCTCTTGTTGCATATTCCTTACGTCGCTTACAGCCAGATTGTCGAGACCAAGACTGCCTTGATCCGCGACTATGCAAAGCTGCTTGAACGCACTACAACAACTTAAGATATTCGATCAGATCGCGCTTCTGCTCTTGAGTGAGGCGCGAGAACTGTTTCTCATGACCTTTATTGGATCTGCCTGGCTCTGAAGTGTCATAATCCGTTGGCAAACTCCACGGTGTATAATCTTGCGGGTAAACATATTTCCCATCCTCATTGATCTCACCGCGAATTCCCAAATCCTGCATGTCCAGGGCATGACCACCGAGTTGGAACTTGGAAGGTCTAAGTTCCGGGTTCATCAACTGCCACAAAGTTGGAACAGAACCGTTATGAAGATACGGAGCTGTGTACCACAAGCCCGAAAGAATCGGCGCCACATAGCCGCCCATAGAGTGTCCGGCATCAACATGTTTGCCAAGGGCCGTCTTCTGACTGTAATCAGAAATGCTCTTATCCACTTTTTGCCAACGAAGAGGATCCGTACCGATCACATCTGAAGGCATGAATTTATTTGGAAAACTCAACAGCTCAGGATTGTTAATTCCTGCACTGTAAGTTCCGTGACATTTTGAACAGCTTTCTGCAAAGACCTGCGAACCACGCAATGCCTTGTCTTCATCAATCATCGCAGGATATTTCGGCGCTCGATTTTGCTGAAGTACTGAGAAAATTTCCTTCACGCGAGGAATCGCCTTTTCAGCATTGCCCATGGTGTTACCCATCGCAGAGAAGGTGAAGAAGCTTGCCAACTCTGCCAACTTTGCTCCGTAGCCAGGATTGTAAGCTTGTTCTTTTTCAACGGTGCGGAAACGCTCCGTCCCTTTAATGCCGTAAGCTCCATCGTAGGTGAGTGAAGAACGGAAGCCGCGATAGGAAATATCAGGAATCGAAACAAAGCCCGCTTCATGAGGATTGAAGTTGTACTTCTGCTCTTTACTTAAGAGGTTCGCATCACGCTTAAATGCGCTCACGCCATTGGTGATACCCGCTCCTCCATTCGGGAACGGCAAGACTTTTCCAGAGGCCGCAGCCATCTTACCGATCTCTTTGCGAATGATCGGCATCAAGTCTTTAGAAATTGTCTTGTACTCAAGATCATCCATCTGCGGATAAGCTTCTTTCATCTTCTTGAGAAACTTCGCTTCATCCTTCAAAGCAATGATCAGACCTTGATAGATCTTTCCCAAGAAACCATCGAAATTCAAAGAACTGTTCGGCGCGCCCAACCAGACATTGCGAGTCGGCATCCCCTGAGCATCATAAGTCACGCCACCATGGCAGGCCGCACAGGTGATATTGGCCACTTCAAGGCCTAATCTTTTTCCCAGGATATTTGCTTCGATATTCTGACGAACAAAGCCCAAGGTTTTGCTGCCATCCAACTGCGGCTCAACCGCCAGATCCGAACGCCAGTTGACGATTTTTTCGGCGCGAATGAATCCATACTTTTGCATAACCTTCGGAAGATAGCTGCCATCCAATTTCTCTCGGGAGGTCTGCTCATCGGCCAACAACAGCGCCGTGCCATAGACCTTCAAAGGAAGAATGTTCGTACTCATCAATCCCGCCAAAGACAGGGAGTTGAGGCTGTCGTAGATAAAGCGAACTTGGCCCATATTCTTTTGTTCGCCGTTTTTCTCACGATATCGATTGAGTTCCAACGAATCCCAAGGGGTTTCTATGCAACCTGTGAAAACCGCGCAAATTGACAGCACCGTCAAAACCTTTGATAGTTTTAGACCAGTCATAAGCCATTCCTTTGTTTTAAGTAGCAATTCTTAACTCACTCAATGAATAAGCAAAGGAAGGACCAAAAAATATGGGAACTCTCTTAGAAGATATCGCAAGAACCCTGCAGATAACCTTGGCTCATCAGAATGCGCACTCGAACCGCAGCCGGGTCTTCGGAGTTGTCCTTCGTGAGATCCACGCCGGCCACCGCATTGCTTGCGGAAATAAGATCAGTGGCTCGGTTGGAAAGACCCTGGCTTTTCATATGCTCCAACTGTTGAGCCGCAATACAATCAGCCTGAATCTCCAACGCAAGACCGCTGGTTTGAATGATCTCCTGGATTGAGGTCACCAGTTCTTTTCCTTTAGGCCAACGCCCCTCTTTTACCGCATCATAGATCGTCTTCATTTGATAGGCAGTGGCTTCCAATGGCAAAGGTGTTTTTTGAAGGTTATGAGCCTTTTCAGAGTGAGCAAGTTCATGTGCGATAACCGCCGTTAACTGTTCGGTCGTTAACAAATCCACAATACTCTTGGTAAGAAACATATAAGAACCAAAAGAGAAACCGTTTGGTTCTCCCTCCACGCCTCTGATGATAAGAATCGTCGCTTTGTTGTAAGTATATTTGAAAGCTGGATAGCGATAAATATTATCCAAAGCACTTTGGGCTTTAGCGTATTGAGTGGGTGCATCGAGAACATCATATTGGTGGTATCCTACTTCGCTAGCCACCTTCAAAATACCTCGAACAGCTTTTCCAAGGTAAAAATCGGGCATTGCATATTGCAAAGCAGAAGCTTGAGCTTGAGAACCTAACAGAAAGGCACAAAGAACTTTCGCGAGAAAATGCTTCTTGAACGACATCAGGCCTCCAACTTGAAGTTATAACTGTGCAAACACCCAAATCCAAAAAATGATCACATCTAGTAAAATCATAGACATGAATTTTTCTTCAGAATCAATAAAGGGCCACTACAGTCGCGCCGCCCTCACTGCCTTTTATCAAGAGCAAGGAGGGCGCCAGAATATCGATCTTTAAGTCTTAAAATGAGACAGTGCTAACGGAGTTCTAGCCCGCCAGACTTTGCAGGAATTTGCGAACGAAGCTTCGCTTGATCACAGAAAGTGGGAACCTCAAAGGCTTCTCCACACGCATCTTCCATGGATTCCAGAAGATTCCTTTGTGACTTGCGGAGGTTTTCTTGTTGAGCAAAATCTTAAGAGCTTCATAGCTCATCATAATTCCAGTTCCCCACACCATCGGCGCCAGGGAAATACGTTTTCTTTTTCCAGTGATCATCTCTGCCGCGTACTTAAGAACCACATTTTCAGAGGTCGAAGAGTGAGTCAGAACATATTCCATCTCTAAGCCCGAGCATTCTTTCACCATCGCATCGGTCAAACCTTCAGGACGAAGTCCTACGGATGGAAATCTCAAAAACTCCTCAGGACGCGGATCAGAAGGCCTCACCACATAGACATTCGGCAAGGTCGAAGCAAAAGCATCGATCACAGTCTTTCCATGATCGCGACCGGCACGCATCAACAGCAAAGTTGCTCTGACATCATCACAGCCATTGATAACCAAATCCACTTTGGGAAGGATCTCAGAAAGTCGGTCGGGCCATTCGCCGCCCAATACTTCCAATTGCAGTTCTGGATTGATTTTCAAAAGAGCCTGTCTGGAAACTTCCGCTTTGGATTCACCCACAGTATCCAGGTTTGAAAAAATCTGACGATTGAAATTACTGACCTCGAATGTGTCAATATCGGCAATAATAAATTTGCCCACGCCACAACGGGCAAGGCAGGCCAAGGCAGCGCCGCCCATTCCACCCACCCCAGGAATGAAAATGGTGCTTTGGCGAAGCTTCGCTTGTTCTTCTTCTGTGATGAAACCCAAATTGCGGGTGACAAATTCGTCGTAGCTAAACATTATTTGCCCCATTCCAATTGTTGCCATGAAAGACGAGCACTGGCTGGTCGCTTATAGCCCTTTGGCAACGGACCCACTCTAAGAACGTTGACGATATATTTTCCTTTAGTTGCAAGCTTGCCTGCAACTACCTCCAAGGCTTTTTTATCATCAGTCAGCAAAGACAGCGGAGCTCCGTAAAGACCTTGTTGGGTCAACGTCAACCATCCGCGCATAAAGGCACGGCCCTTGTCGAAGTCTTTGTCTGAATCAGACAATATAACCGCCAAACCCGAAGCAGATTGAATTTGCCCGGCTTCACTCACCAATGCTTTCGCCAATCCCAACTTCGCCAGGAATTTGAAGACCGCAGCCTTCAAAACTACGGAAGCGCCCCAAGCCTCCACTCCCGCCAGACTCATCGACTCGGTATTTAGACCATCTGTGGCCCAACGAGGATGAGAGGGACTGAAGCGCATCCAGGAATAGAGTTCTTCGATATATCCAGGCAAGGTCAGGAATTGATAATTCACATCATCAAATAGCTTTGCAATGTCTTTGATGTCTTGAGTATCTGTTAGAAACTCCAAGGTGAAACGTTCGCCAGTCACAACCTTTTGTGAGATTGAAGCCTTTTGTGCAAACTTCCCGCGATAGCTGAAGCGCTCGCTCAACTGCGAATGCAGAGAATCCACCGAGGCGCTTGATTGCAGCTTAAGTTTGGCAATCGGCTGCCTGTCGGAAGGCTTTTCGTGAATCTCCACGGCTTCCATGTCAAAGCCTCGCACGGAAAGAGCGATATGCAAAGTTTCAACAAAGGCCCCAAGTGACTGACGAAGATCTTTAAAGTGCGGATCCCCGATTGGCAACAATCGCGTCGAATCGACATAGATCTCAATGAGTTCCTGTGAGGGAAAGGCCAAACGAAATGGCTGAACATTGTGGGCACTAATGCTGAGGCTTGCGGCCTTTAGAATCTGTTCTTTTTGAATCATACCAAGGACTTTCTGTATAAACACAACTCATGCATGACTTCCGCATTCAACTTGTCTGCCTGGCGAAGAGAGGCGTGATTATCCAATGAAATCCAAGTACCGCCAAAGCGCTTATAACCCCTGCGTTTCAGGGCCGACATAATATCGTACAACATCACGCCGTTCAGACCGCGAGATTGAAATTCCTTATACACAGAATAGAAAATGATCGTCGCCGATTCGCGACGTAATTTATGCAATAAGAAATGCCACGGAGTCGTGATGCCGAACTTGGATTTGATTCCCTTCAAGAAGGGATTCAAGTTCGGAATACAAATCAAAACCCCAACCGGTTTCCCTTCATAATTTGCGATCACAGACGTTTCTTTATCGATGATCATCATCATGTCCTTGGCTTGGAAGTAAATCTCTTCCTTCGTCAAAGGTACAAACATGGGATTCTCAGAGAAGCCATGATTCAAACATTGTCTCATCGCTTCCATCACGTGATCCAGATTATCACCCTTGAGTTTCTCAAACGTGTAGGCCGGATTGTTCATGATCTCTTTTTGTTTTGGTCCCAGCAAAGTTTCAGGATTGAAGGCCTCAACATTCACCTCATGAGTCACCATGGGGAAGGTTTCTTGATAGCCGCACTTTTCCAATAAGTTCGAGATATAAACCGGCGCGAAGACCTGATCCGTATAGTGATAGTTTTTATGAATTTTCTTAACGACGCCAATCATCTGCATCGCTGTCATATTGAAGTTACCAATCACTTCATTGCAGCCATGGCTTTTACCAAAAGCTTCGGCTTTTTCCAACAAGGCACGAGCCACTTCCACATCATCAATGCAGTCAAAAAAGCCATAATAGGATCTATTCCAATTATACTTTTCATTGGAAGCATGATGAATATGAGTCAGGATTCTGCCTGCCAGCTTGCCGTCTTTGAACGCAGTGAAATAGGAAAAATCCTTTTCTGTTCTAAATAAAGGATTCTCCATGCTTAAAAAGCGTTTCAGATCTGATTTCAACTGAGAGACAAAAGGAAAGTCCTTGGGATACACTTCGAAGGGAGTTCTAAAGAAACTTTCGAAGTCTTTCTCTTTGATTTCAACCATGTGTGCAGACCTTTCTATAAAGCCCAACGAAGTCCGACACTACCTTGAACTCCGTAAAGAAGACGGAATTCAGTCATATCAGCACCGTAAGAGCTTAAGACTTCAAGATACCCTGTCCAGCTGTCACTCAGCGCTTTATCTGCGCTGACTTGAAACACTCCGGATTGATCTTGAGCCGATAAAATATTTCTCATGTAAAGACTGGCATCTTTCTTTTTCCCGAGGTCAGGGATTCGCAAAGACAGATAGAAGTAGTTCTGGCCTGGAAGCTCCAGACCGGAATGAGAGTAGCGCTTTAGATTATTGACCAGATAAGGGTTGGGATAAGTAATGCCTTGTATGGCGTACTTCAACGCCTCTTTATCCCAGCCGACCCCATTGTAAAACCACTCCATGCGGAAATCGACGCGACCTTCATAGCGAAGTCCCCAGTCTGCAATCGTGAACATCTGCCCTGAATTGGGATCTGTTTCTACCAACTGAATAAATCCGTTGGAGTCCATGGAAGGATCATAGGTGTAGCTGCCAACCAGATGGCGAAGATCTGCATAGAAAGAGACAGCATCAGTCAAATACCAGGTAAAGTACTCACCAAAGAACGGACGGCCATAGCCTTCTGTTCCTACCACTGCACCCAACGAGGAACTTCCATCGGTGTGATAGTCAATTTTCAAGGTCGACTTCGGCTGGAAATCTTTTTCCACCTGAAAAGGCTGCTCGTTATTGCTAATCGGTTCATCAATCAGCACCAAACTCCAATTCGGTGACGGAGTCCAATTCAACCGCGCCAATACCAAACCTTTTTGAACATAGAAAAAACTTCTTTGATCGTTACTAAAATGGAAAAACACATTCGAAGGATTGATGAATTCACCAGGGCCCCATTGATAAACCTGAAGACCTACGACGGCCTTCCACTTTTCCGACAGATCCCAGTCCAAATAACCGCTGGTCAGATCCAGCTTGCCTTGGGAGGTTGTATAGCTTGAAGACGGATTTTGCTTTTCTGTCTTGGTGGATGTCAAAGTCCAACGAGGGCGAACCACCCATTTGGTTTTCGACGTCAGAATGTTGAAATCATCGCGCAGATCCACAACACCCGTATGACCAGGCAATCCCAGGATCTGATTGCCGGGATTCACACCGTTATCCAAAGGACTTGAATTTGTATAGTAGAGATAGCTCTCGAAAGTATTGCGATAGTCCCACTTCTTCGCGGCTTGCGCCGTCAAAGAACTGAAAAGAAGAAGAACTGGCCAAAGCCTCACGCAGGCTTTAAACATGCCCCAGATTCTCCACGATCTTTTTGCGCAAAGTGCCTCGGCAAACGACCGCTGTGACGACAACACCAATCGAAATCAAAGCAGCGGCTGCAATGAGATAAACTGACAACTCCGCCTTAATATGAAAAGGAACCGGCATCGAAAGAAGGCCCGCTTTATAATAGATACCTGCATGATTGACCATAAAGCTTGTGACCAAAGCCGCCACCGCGCCAATGAACACCCCAAAGGCTGACAAGAAAAAAGATTCCCACATGAAGATGCTGCGAATCGAACCGGGTGAGAAACCAAGGCTGCGCAACGTGCCGATCTCTTTCGTTCTTTCCTTGATAGATTTAATCTTGGTATTTGCCACAGACAAAGTCGTAATCGAAATAATGATGATCACGACAAAATTTCTAAATACAGAAAGCAAATCAATCGACTTTCGGTACAACTCCCCCACGGGATGATCTTGCCAGCGAGTCAAACGCAAGTCTTTGAATGTGGATCCGATCTCTTCATTGAACAACTTAATAAATTGCGAACCGTACTTTTGATCTTTCATCAAGAAGGTGACATAGGACACTTTGTCGGTGTTCATAAGCTGTTGCGCCGCCGGCAATGGCATCATGATATAGCGGTTGTCGATTTCCTGATAACCACCATCGACAAAACCTGCGACATCAAAATCCATGGCATTGAGCTGTCCTGATTCCGTCGTCACACTGAGCTGCACTTGAGGAGAGTCACAATCAAAAGGACGCTCTTCCGCGATATAGCCCTTATCAGGGCTCATAATTTGTGTGGGCTTGGTGTGACAGCTTAACGAGCGTCCCAAAATTTGCCCCACAAGTAATGAATTCGGATTTGCAACCATATGCAGTGGCTTGCCATAGAGTGCATTCCAAACCCAATCAGGCTGGCGCATCTTTTTTCCTTCTTCGATGTCCATAGACTTACCGAAGAAAATCACAGAGGTTTTCCCGTTGGTCACCATGCCCTGAAGATTTAAAAAACGAGCTGAAGCATCGACGATATCAGAGTGCTTGTTTGCAAAATCTTTAAGAGCTTTTTGCTCAGGGCTGGTCACCGCAAACATAAAGGGTTCAGCCCGGCCTTCCGGAGTCTGCGCCTTGGCGTTTTCCACGACAAAGTCCCCGAACATATTTCGCGAATGATAACCGTCGTAATACAGATCCGCGACATCGCGAATATAGCCTTCAAAAAAGACGATTGAATAGAAAGCCGCAACGACCGAAAGCAACGCCGACAAAGAGTGGCGCCAATTCACCCGAACGTTCCTGAATGCTAAGGAAATCAGTCGCTGCTGCATGGATCTCTTCCTAACGGCTCAAATTATTGATATTGAACAAAGCCGCCGCGTGATTTTCAGTCTTTGGCTCTTCGTAATTGATGACACTTTTATTTTCTTTGAATTTCGCATCCACGATGCTCATTTTACTTACGAACGGAGATTTCTTACCGCCGATAGTGATGAAGTTATTGTACTCCATCTCGCCCACTTTAAAGACCTGACCTTGCAAAGTCAGAAATTCAGCTTTTTCTGCAAGTTTGGTTTTTCCATTAATATAGTAACGAATCTGATCGTAAGTCAGATTCGGAGACTTTGCTTTTAACATCAGGACATAGATTTTATCCGCGCCGCGAGTCTCAGTTTTTTCCAAGGTCGCTGTGTAATCACGAGCATAGTGAGTACTCGCGATATCCCCGTTAGCCGCTTGGCCGCTCAATTTTTGACGAGGAGAAATCGACACTGGCTTTTTAAGACTTGGCTTGAAAAACCACATGTTGCGATCGTTGAACAGATAGATTTCACCCTTCGTGCGAGCTGGGCTGGTTGCTTCGACCAAAGCATCGTGATCCTTTGCTTTAATGATAAACTCACGCTCTGAAGATTCCCCATCTTCTGTCGTCTCAATCTTCGTTTTCCAAGTCAAACCACCGGCAACGCCACCGCGTGCTCCGTCTGAGGCTTTTAAAAGATCAGAGGCCATATCGGCGTAAGCCATTTTAGTGCCAGAAAGACTTGCTGCCATAAGAACAGCGAAGAAAAGTGTTTTCATTTAAGCTCCCGTATCTGCTAGTAGTTCGACAATTTTAGATTTGTTTTTAATATAGCTTACAATGGCAGCGCTGCCCGTGGTGAGAGTGATCAGGAAAAGTGCCGCCCCCAAGCAAAGACTGACATTTAAAATTAATAGAAACTGAATCGATCCTTGAGTTCCCGGAGGACTGAACTGAATGTTGGCAGAATTCACCGCTGAAGCGATGATCAATGAAATGATCAAGCCCGACACCACACTGATGGAGCCCAACAAGAAGACTTCCTGAACAAACAGACTTGAAACTTTACCCGGTGAAAACCCAATCGCTCTTAAAGTTCCGATCTCTTTAAGACGCTCCAAAAGCCCCATCGTGGTTGAGTTCACAATCGACAAAATAATCGCCCCACAGATCAGGAAAATAAAGAAGGTGATCATCACGTACAGAAATCCCATCGATCCCACGAAGTAGGAATTCCAGGCGTCGTCATTGTAAGCATAGACTTCCAAAGAAAGACCTTGGGCTTTCACTTCCTTTTGCAACCACTTCTTAAACGATGCCGTATCCCCGACATTTTTCAAATAGACCGCAAGATACTCAATGCCATCCGTTGCATATAGCTGCTGCAACAGCGCCAAGGGAGCCCGCAAACTAGTATCTTCAGATAAAGACAAGCCCGTCGTATGCACGGAGCCCAGATCCGCATTCACCGCATTCAAATCGTTGTAAAAACTTTTCCCGGCCAGTTGCACTGTGCGAGTGGCTTCCGGCAAATTCGACAGATCCTGGGGCAATCCCAACAATTCCGCCATGCGGTGAGTGATCGATATTTGCAGAGGGTTCTTTACGAAATCATCAAACTTGTCGCCCTCTTTGCGCAAAACCCAGTCACTGGCCCACTTCAAAGGTTCCGGGTGAAGATTGGTTTTCTGATAGACTGCAGGTTCAAATCCCAAAGCTAAAAATGGCACCGATTTATGCCCATTCGAAATAAGTCCCGTACCGGTCAGATACTTACCCGTAAACTCGATCTCATCCGCTTTGCCTTTGAGGACGTTCTCCAAAGAAGTGACTTCTTCGGCATTCATCACATACTTTTTCGGCTTAGAAAAATAAGACGTTAACGAGTCATTCTTCACAATGGCGATATGACCTTTGTGATTTAAATAAACACTGGAGGCTCGCAAACCATTTTGCGCGCGGACCAAGTAAGCGCCCAGAAGAACCAAACCAACATATCCAGTCAAAATAGCAATGCCCGTCGCAAGACTGCGACGCTTGTTGCGCAAAAGATTCCGGAAGGCCAGTTTCCAGCTTAATGATTCCATTATTATTCCGTCTCAATCTGTCCGTCAGAGATTCGCACCACGCGGCCTACACGCCCCATCAATTTTTCGTCGTGGGTGCAGAAGAAGAAGGTCACATGACGACGTTGATTGATCTCTTTGAGTAGATCGATAATTTTATGAGCGGTGTCTGAATCCAGATTTGCGGTGGGTTCATCAGCCAAAATCAAAGCCGGCTCTGTCACAAGCGCGCGGGCAATCGCCACTCTTTGGCGTTGTCCTCCGGAAAGCTTATTGGGGAAGTAGTCACGGAACTTCTCCAAACCCACGTCCTGAATCGCCTGCTCGACTCTGCGTTTTCTTTCTTCCGCAGAAAGCTCATGCTGAACAATCAATGGAAGCTCAATATTTTCAAAAATCGATAGTACCGGAATCAAATTGAAGGACTGAAAAATAAAGCCCACGCGACGGTTGCGCAGATGGCTTTTCTCTTGCTCAGACATTTTGGAGATATCATGGCCTTCAATTTCCACAACGCCTTGATCTGGTTCATCAAGACAGCCAATCAAATTTAGAAGAGTACTTTTTCCGGAACCGGAAGCCCCAATCAGCGCGGTGAATTCGCCTTTGAACAAGGTTAAGTTCAAACCTCGCAAAGCCTTCACTTCTGTTTCACCAAGTTGATAGGTTTTTACGACTTGCTGCACTTTTACAATAGGTTGTGAATTCATCCCTCAATCATGAATTTCTTTTAGCAAGAAAGGCAGAACTTAGTGTTGCAGCCCGACCTTGGATGTGGTGACCAGACTTGAGCCTTCTCGCTGTCCCTGGCTATTGAGAGTAAGATTTTCTCAGGAGGCTTTTATGGCAATGCAAACAACGGGTGCTACCCAAAAAGAAACAGGCTCCAAAGAGTTCGGAAAAGTGATGGGAGCTCTAGCGGCAAAAAACTTCGGTAAAGCCGAGGAAGTTCGGGACTTCCCTCTGGGTAAACTGGAATTGGTGAAATTCGGAGACGCGGTCGTAGGAAGAGCCACTCTGCAACCTGGCTGGCGATGGTCGAAGTCTGTAAAAGAATTCGCCCAAACAGAAAGCTGCGAAGCTCCCCATTTTCAATATCATGTCTCTGGTACTCTCAGAATTAAAATGGATGATGGAACGGAGATCGACTGCAAACCAGGCGACATCTCACTCGTTCCTCCGGGCCATGACGCTTGGGTGATTGGCAATGAGCCCGCCGTCATCGTCGACTTCCAAGGAATGGTCGACTACGCTAAAAAAACCGCCCACAAACACTAGAGCTTAGGTACGGACACACTTATGGTGTCGCAGTTGCGTTATGAAATGACGCGATTGCGACACCATAAGTGTGTCCGTACCCCTTCGATTACATGACGTAGTGAACGTACATCTTCAGGTAGAAACCTTCTGGGAACTGCATCAATGTCGGATGATCGGCAGCATGGCCACCGCGCAGAACGCTGCGCACTTCGGAATAGTTTCTTAATGAAGCTTTGCGAATAGCATCGCGGAACTCTTCTTCTTCCAACAATCCCGAACAAGAACAAGATGCGACGAAGCCGTTCTTTTTTCCAAGACGAAAGGCGTGAGTGTTCATCTTAATGTACGCGGCTTTTCCGGTTGGAATGTCCTTCTTCGCTTTAATAAACGCAGGCGGATCGGCAATGACGATATCATAGTGCTGACTTGGAAGGTTTTGCAGGCCTTCCAAAACATCCATTTGATGAACGACAACTTTTGCACCTTCGCGTTCGGCATTTTCTTTGGCAAAAGCCAAAGCCGTTTTAGAAACGTCGACCAAGTGCACTTCCACCTCAAGACCTTGGGCCTTCAATGCACGAGTGATTTGAGTCGCCCAGTGACCGACGTAGCAACAAAGATCTAAGACACGTACAGATTTGACATTCTGCTGCTTCGCCCAGCTTTTAAATAAATTCACAGCCAAATAAATATTATGAGTCTGATCCAGGAAGAAACCCGTCTTCTGGCCTTCCTTCAGGTCACAGCTCATCTTGATAACGCCATCATCACCGGCCGCGTTCAAAAGAATCTCGATATGTTCCAGATTAAAGCCTTCAAGATCTTTGATCGTTTTCGGCTCATTGACTGTCATGCCTTCCAATTTACGAATGCCGACGTCGTTACGAATAACGACTGCTGTTTGCTCCCAAGTGAAGTCAGAGAATCCTTGGGCCTTGGCCTTTTCAACCAAACCTTTGAAGAACTCTTCCGCATTTTGCAAAGCTGTATCCATGCCCGCCGTCACAAGCTGAGCAACAAAGACCTGCGCCTTTTTGCCATTTTGATCAACGAGGTAATAGTCCAAAACCAAACCTGGAATATAATCAGATTCACCGAAGCAAAGACGGAAGCTGCCACGGAAACCCGCGGCTTTACGCACGCGCCATGCTCCCAAGACTTTCTGGTGGAGGAAATCAAAACCGGTCGGTTGAGCATCTTGGCTATTGAAGGTCAAAGCCCGGAAAGCAATCAACGAATGAGGATTGCCGTAACCGCGCGCTACAAATTGGCCTTTGGCATCTTGCAATTCCACCGGTGCCCCTGGCACATGGCCTTTTGGTGACACCGACAACTCATTTGAGAACACCCAAGGATGTCCACTGCGAATACGTTTATCAGCTCCGGTACGAAGTCTCCACACTGTCATCATAATTATTCGCCCTCAACTGCAAACACGACGAACTCAGTCAGTTCGTATTTAGAAAAATTATTATCGACCATCACCAAAAGACTGCGACGTCCATCTGGCAAAGTCGGACCCCAAGCGAGGCCTTCAAAGTTCTGAATTGTTTTTCCAGAACGTTCCTTATTTAAATCAGTTTCAAAATCGATCAACTTCACTTTGTCTGCGACTTGGTATTTAGCGCCTTCCAGTTTATTGATCTCTAGGGTGTTGGTGGCCTTCGACAAATCCACCAGGTAAATTCCGATGGTCTGCGCCCAGCTCTTACCCACCATGCGCACGCCTCTTTCCATCACCAACAGTTTGGTTTCAGAAAGAGCAAGGATCTCAGAAACCCCACGGAATACTTCAGGGCCCTTCTGGTTATCTTTGAAAGCGTCCACATGATAAGCGAACTCGGCGACCGGTTTGTACCCCAGAGGGCCTTTGTCTTCGAATTTCAAAATACGAATGGTATCGCCTTCAGCCTCTTTGCCACTGACGATATCTTGAGCCAGGCAAGATTCTGTGCTGGTAAAGACAAACTTGCCATCAGCAATGGACGTGAGACTTTCAAAAGCCAAATTGTTTTGAATGCCTTTCGTCTGCTGACCTATGGTTTCTGGAAGATATTTATCGGGAATTGGGAAGTCAGATTTCCACTCGCCCGTTGCGGTAACTCTAAAGATTCTAGGCATCGCGCGAGGCTTCGCATCGTTGCTGCCTTCAGAGGAAATAAGAAGGTCCCCATCGGGAAGACGAACCAATCCTTCAGGATCCAGCAAAGCTTTGCGCTCACCTTCCTTAGGAAGATTCGTAACAAAATGAACAGCCTTTGGAGTTAATACTACAGTTTTTTTACCGTCGGTTTTAATGCCCGCCTTCGCGGTCTCAGTTTGCTGGCCCAACTTCAAATCAAATTCATAAAAGCGAGGGTCACCCGCGCGACCTTTATCATCAGACAAGGCATACAAAGTGTTGTTCTGCCATGTGATTGCAGACAAACCACCAATCGTGGTCTTTTCGTATTTCGTTCCTGTTGGAATCGAAGTCTCGCCAAAATACTCCAAACGCAAAGCGTGCGCGGAAGTACTTGCTAGAACCAAGGCAACTGACAATAAAACCGTTTTCATTCTTAACTTCACCCTTAACTTCTCAGTTAGCTTCGCTATCAAGTTCTCTGTTAACTTCTCCAACGAAGCTCAGTTTCTTTCACAGGATGTTGGAACTCGCGATTTTGCTCAAGATGCTCATGATATTCTGTCTTCAAAGCATAGTACCATTTTGCCTGAGTGTCGGCGTCTTTGATCAACATCAAGCTAGGGTCATAGCGAAGACCTTCTTGTTGCTTAGTGACAGCATCCATATCCTGTCCCAAGAAAACATGACCGAACTTTTTCACCGCCGGTTTCAAAAGGCTCAACCAAGGAATGTCCCAATACACCAATTGAGTGATTCGCGTATTCATTTCATCCACCGGAGTCAATGCCGTGAAAGAATAGAAATTGCGAGCGCCCACCTCAATGTGTTCGATACGAACGCAAGGAAGAGTGAATGTGATCTCTGTGGTTGGTACGCCCCCCAGAAGTTTATAAGCTTTGGAGTTTTTAGATGGCTGATGGCGAACCATCGAGAAACCAAAATCCACCGGAGCAAATTTCTTTTTCTTTTCCAACATGGATTTTTCAGAACGCCAGAACCAGCTTTTATGGACATAAGGACCATGCGCTGGATCCATCAAACCGATCACCGCGTGATCGACGTGACATGGGAAGTTCACAACGAAATCCAACTTTGGCTTCACATCCGCACCAAAGGCCTTCATCACTGGAGGCTGAGGAGCCTTGCTCATATCAAAGTTTTTATCACCGATGAAAACCCAGATGATGCCTTGAGCTTCATGCACTTGATAAGAACGCACTTTGATTTTATTGGGATTCAAATCTTGATCCGGCAACAAAGAAGGAATTTCTGTGCAAGTGCCGGTGCAATCAAACTTCCACCCGTGATAAGGGCACTCAAGTTGATCGTTGACAACACGACCGTAGCTCAAAGGAATTCCGCGATGAGGGCAGATGTCTCGCATTGCTGCGACTTTGCCTTTTGAATCGCGATAAAACACAATCGGCTCTTTCATAATTTTGCGAGCCACTGCTTTACCAACAGCCACTTCATGACTTGGCAAAGCGACGTACCATACGTTCTTTAAAAAACCTGTATACATTGAATATTCCTACGCTTGTCTAGACGGAAAGACGTGCCCTTTTCTCTGCTAGGAGGCAAGTATTTTGTAAAAGAGTTGTGATCGTCATAGGCCCAACTCCACCGGGGACGGGCGTCGCTGCCGCGACCCAACCATGAAGTTCCTCGAAACGCACATCTCCACAGAGTTTCCCACCCATTCCCGAGCCGTGCATTCCTACATCAATCACAATGGCATCTTTTTTAAAATCATCTTTACCCAGCAAACCCGCTCTACCAGCGGCCACGACAACAAGATCGGCTTCACGAGTGAATTGCGCTAAGTTTTTGGTTTTGGAGTGACAAACTGTCACGGTGGCATTGGCCTCGGTCAGCATCTGCGCCATCGGTTTGCCGACAATATTACTACGTCCAACAACAACAGCGCGAAGACCTTCAACTGAAATGTTGTAATGCTTCAAAATCGTCATGATCCCTGCTGGCGTGCAAGGTCTGACAATCGGTTGTCCCGCAAAAAAGTAGCCTATGGATTTGTAAGTCAAACCGTCCGCATCTTTATCCGGGGAAACAATTTCCAGGACCTCATGGCTGCTCAGGTGGGCTGGCAATGGAAACTGAACCAAAATGCCGTCAACTGTAGGGTCTTGATTTAACTGGTGAAGTGTCTGATTCAGCTGACTTTGAGTCGTCGTCACGGGCAAAGCCAGGATGGTCGAACTCATTCCTAACTTTTCACAAGCAATCTTCTTATTGCGCACATAAATGTGACTGGCTTTATCATCTCCCACAATGACCACGGTCAATTGCGGGGCACGACCCGTTTTTTCAACGAACTTTTGAATTCGAGGCAAAAGAGACGCACGCACTTTGTTAGACACTTCTTTGCCATCTAAAATAAGCATCGTCCCTCCGCCTGTCGATTCAGTATTGGTCCATTTCTTGGGCCTGATTAATGAGACCTCAATTTCCAGCATTTTCTAAAGAAATTCAATGATTTAGTCAGGAATAGTCCAATCCTAAACCCTTCGTCCCCGCCAAGGAGCCAAGCTTTTTCCTTGCTTCGGTGCCGCCCTTTTTGTACAAGTTCTTAAAAAGACAGGGGATTTAAAAATGGCAGAAAAAGTTAAGCTTTCCAAAGATGGCAGTTCCATCGACTTCGTTCAGTCAGACAGCCTTCCTACATCCCTTAAAAAGTTCCGCCAAAGCCCGGAAATTGAAGGTTTCTACCGCTTTGTGTTCGAAAATGATCTTCAAAAAGAATCTTACGAGATCCTAGACAGAATTATCATGCTTCGTAAGTCGAAAAAAGCCGACGCGAAGAAAGAAGCTCAAGCTGCTGCCAAAGAAGAAAAAGCAGCCGCGAAAAAAGCTGAAGCAGTTAAAACTGCTAAAAAGAAATAGTCCGACTCTGTTGGATATACTCCGGCGAAGACGGAGTGCAGAAAAGCCCTACTCCGGTGAAGCCGGAGTGCAAAAAAGTCCGGTCAATCCGGACTTTTTTTTGCTCGGATCCAGTCTCTTCATAACTCCACCCTCACCTCTCTCCACTTTTTGCTCAAGGCCTTCTTCCACAGGAGAACGCCATGCAAACCAATTCACCTCAAACAAAAATTAAACTAAACAATAAGGGCCAAGGCCTGATCGAATATCTCATCATCGTCGCCATTGTCGCAGTCGGAAGTATTGCAGTTATCAAAGTCGTCGGAGCCAATATCGATGTGCAGTTTGCCAATGTGGCACAAGCTCTGGGTGGCACCGACTCGAAGAAAAAAGAAGCGCATGCTGTCACCGAAAGTCTTTACAAGAAACGCGACTTCAGCAACTTCTTTGAAGACTCCGTCAATTCCAGCGGCAAACAGAAATAGTTATGGTTGCCGCTTGGAAAAATCAAAACGGCCAGGGAGTCGTCGAAAGCCTGCTCGCGCTCCCGCTGGTGATCTTAGCATTCTCATCTATTTTGTTCTTGTGCTATCGCTCGGTGGTTTATTACTGCGCGGACTTCTATCTTCACGAAGCTTTGCTTTGCGCTGATGACGGCAAAATTGGCGATTGCGAAAGTATTTTGCACCAGCAGATTTCCAAGATTTTGCTCACCCAGAATGAAAAGAATATTTCTGTCTCTCGTTCGGGAAATAAGGTTCAGGGTCGTCTTGAAATTCGTTTCCCGTTTATTGCCAAAAACTTCGGCCCACCTCTGGTTATTGAAAAACAACTCCGTCTACCCTTGCGATCGGGTTCTTCATGGAAACCATTTTAAAAAATGAAAAAGGCTTTGCCCTGGCCTTGATGATGGCTCTTTTGCCAATACTGATTGGCCTGATTTTGGTTACCTTTGCCATAGTTTCGTTTGTGCAAATTGATTTAAAACTACATCAAATCTGTCGCAGCGAAAGCCTCAAGGGACAGGAGGCGGTCGCTCCGCTACTGAAAAGTCTTCTGGCACTCAATCCCCTTGCCCTCAAACTTAAACTGGAACTCATTCAAGCGAAGGCTCAAGCTGTTTCTGGGAATCCTGCCGCCCTCGCGCGATTGGCCCAAGTAGAAGCCAAAGTTTTGAAGCTGATCACTCAACAACAGCAGCTGATTAAGCAAAGCAATTTGCTACTGCTAAAAGCTCACACTTCCAACCAGATAAAATTATGGAACGAGAAAGATCAGACACTTCGCACGATTCCGCTCTTTAAGTCGGAGCTCCAAGTACTTTCAAGCAAAGTACCCACACTCGCGGTCCGTCCGGACTCGATAGACAGGCCTCCGACTTACAGTCCTGCCGAGAACTTTTCAAACCGCCAAGCCTTGGAACAAAGATGGCAGTATCGGTTGAGCATCACTAAACCGCTGCAGCCTTTCCTGACCGGCAACTATGTTTTTGAAAAGAGCTGTGCGGTCACTTTGAAAGAGGAGAATTCAAAATGGTTTCCGCAAATGAAAAGGGACAGATCCTTATCGAAGTCTCATTAGTTTTACTTTTAGTGGTTCTTATCTTTTTTGCGGCCTTAAGCCACCTCAGCCAAAGTAAAGCTCGCCATCAGAAATATCAATTCACACAGGAGAAAGCCCATGGAAAAAATCCGCCAACTCAAACTCGATACTAAAATCTATCTTGCGGCCTTTCTCCTGCTTGGCGTGATCTCAATGATGATGAGTCTTCAGAAGAAAGAAGAGAACCCCGCTCCGCAGGCTCCAGATGTTCCCAATTCTGTCGACACATTCATTCCACGTGGTTTTGTTTTGGTGCCGATTGAGCTCGCCAATGCAGAGTCGTTGAGTTCCCTGGTCGGAGACCTGGGTGGTGTGGTCGATCTTTATTTGCCGGGTGCTGAGAAAAAAAGAAATGTGAAGGTCGCCGCCAGAATCAAGCTGCTGCGTGCTCCCCTTAATCCTAATCAGTATGCGGTTTTGATTAAGGAAAGCGACAGCTCGCGACTGCTCAGTGTGACCGGGCCCTTTATCGCAGTTGTGCAAAATCCTGATTCTAAGGGCACTGAGATCGCGGAAAGTAAGAAATCATCTGTCCGAATTGACTATCAAAATTAGAGGCAAAACTGGGAGCCGTTATGACATCGAAAATGCTATCTAAAACCTTGCTATCGAAGTTCATCGCAATACTTATTCTGTTCATTTCCGCAATTTCTGAAGCTCAAGAGTTCATTCTCATTCAAGCTCCCGGGGCCAGCCCTATTGATTTTATCGAAACTGCAAAAAACACCAAGGGTGTGCGAACCATCGTGGATTTGCAGATCGAAAAAATCCAAACCAATGCCTCCCAAGAAGAGAAGCTTTTCACTCTGGGAGAACAACTCGGTCGCCCCGCTTCTGAGCTAATTCAAGAGATTGAAATCCTTCATAGAAGTGCGCCACTGACTCAAGTCAGCTTAAGTTTTCTGGCCGATCTCAGTGAAAAGGTTCTGACAACTTCTCTTAAGAAACCTGAAGCATCTTTTTTTAAGGACCTGTCATGCCAAAGCCAGTTTTTGACGGAAGAAGTTACCAATGCTCCATGCAAAACTTTGAAAGTCGATCTGCCGACAATTCGCAGACAATGGCCTCAAGCCCAGGCATTGCTCATCGAAAGTCAGTTGCTATATCTGAACGAACAGAATCTTTCGCCGGAGGTTCTTCCAGAAAGATCTTACCATTGGACTCTTCTGGCTAACTCGGCCCAAAGTATTTCCTTTTATGGAACTTACGACCAATTCCTGCAGCAAAGATTGGTGATGGAAAATTTTATCGAGGGTACATGCGAAGGATTCTCGACGAGAATTGATGATTTCCAATTGAACAGCAAAGCCTTGATTTTTTTCTCAAAGGATTGCACGAAGCGCGTTCATCGTCCTATCCAGAAAACCCAATTTGCAAACTGGATGGAGAACAACCAAAAGTGGGTCTATCCCTTAAGCGGCCTTCTTGTTGGTGGAGCGATCTTTGCCGCCCAAGGAAAGACTCTGGTGATTGATAAGCCTTAAGAAATTGCAATACCCACCATACTAAGTGTTGGTAATAAAAACTGCGCAAGGGTCAAAAACAACTAACCATAACCTTAACTTGATGGACCTAAAAAACGGGGTAAGGTCAACTCGCACTTTCGGCGCCGGTGTTGCATCGCTCCCAAAGAAACAAATCACGGTTTCATTTTGATTTTATTGAAAAGAAAAACTTTATTCATAAAGTTTTTCAGACTTCTGATGAACCTTGAGTCCTTACACAAGTCGCTTGCCGCAAAACACAACTTCCTTAACGACATCATCCTCAATGATTGAGTAAGAGTTCGGCGCGTATTGCGAATCAGGATGAGCATGAACTTCTTCAATGGAGCCAGTGAACTTTTTGATTCGCGCTTCCACGCTTTCCACCAAAGCTTTTTGATTGCGAACAAAAGACGGTGGTTCAACGGGGCTGTCACAACCGAAGGACATCGGAATTTGTGCGGCTCTTAAAGCTTCCCAAGGGAAAGCATAGCGATACAGATCGCGCAGCTTTTCTTGCAACCACACGCGGTCACTCAGCCAATGACACGGCTGCATATGACAGCGCACATGCAAAGGCTTCATCATCAAAATAGTTTCAGGGCGAAGCACCTGGGCATGCTCCAGATTCAATCTTCCCACAAAACCTTGCGCGGAAACTTTGCGCGCGACTTCGACCATCTCGTGAGCCGCCTGATCTCCAATCGCGTGAACGGAGATCTCGAGTCCCGCTTCCCAAGTGCGCTTGATCATCACTTCCACGTCAGGCAAGCTCCACAAGGTACGACCGCGATTGCCATTGGGGATTCCCCGGTAAGGCTTCGACAAATAAGCAGTCTCAGATCCCAATGAACCATCATAGAAAAACTTAACGCCTTTGGAGCGCAACAAAGCTGTCTCATGCTTGCGTGTGTATTGTGCTGACTTCAAAGAATCTTCGAAACCTTTGAGATCATAACAAGTGAAGTTTTCTTCCAAAGCCACCGTCAGCAGATTTTCACTTTCCAATTCACACAAGGAATTCCACAAGGACTCCGTCCCCGTCATATCACGCACATGCGTAAAACCTGCGGAGTTATAAACTTGGCAAGCCGCCAGAATATTATTTTTTTGCTGCTCGTTTGAAAAAGCCGGAAGGCGATCCCAGGATTGAAGATGTTCAGCTTCCGTCAGAATACCCGTTTCAGACCGCAACCCCAAAGCTTGTAATGCCGCCGTGTTGACCCAAGAAGAATGACCATCTCCTTTGGCAAAATAAACGGGCTTGTGCGGAAAAAGACGATCGAGAATTTCTTTGCTGGGTTTAACACTCCAGTCCTTGTCATTCCATCCAAAGCCCAACAGCCAATCACCACGATGATAAGAGGGCTTGGAGAGATCCCACTGCGCGATCTCTTCGGCATTTTTCAAGGCCGTCAAATACAAACCCGAGGCAAACTCCCCGGTGGCAATAAAATGAGTATGGCTGTCATAAAGACGTGGGATCTTAAAAAGCATAAGGCCCTCTGTTTTATCAGAGAGCCTTACATTGTTTAAGTTTTAAATTTTAAATTAGCGTCCTGTACCGATTGGAGTCACAGCTGTTGCGCCTCCACCAGGAACTGGCATTGGAGTCACCGTCGCGCCGCCACCACCAATTGGAGTGACTGCAGTTGCACCGCCGAAGCTTGTCAAACCACCCATTGGGTAAGTTCCTGTGCCGCCACCAAGGTAGCCTCCGCCACCGAATGAACCACCAATAGATCCACCCATGCTTGTGCCGTAACCATACTGCACTTGTTGGATTCTAGAGATCAAACCGTAAAGTTCTGTTTGCAAGCTAGCAACCACTTGCTGACGTTGCATTTGCTGTTGCATATAAGTTTGTTGCTGTTGCATGTAAGACTGATACTGCTGCATTTGCATTTGCATCATCTGCTGTTGCATTTGAATCATGCCCAAGCTGCCTGCGGCTCCACCCATTGGCATACCCATCATACCGCCAGCCATACCACCGGCCATTCCGCCCATCGGCATACCCATCATGCCGCCGGCCATTCCGCCGACCATTGCACCCATCGGCATTCCAGCCATCGCGCCCATTGGCATTCCCATGAGACCACCGGCCATAGAGCCCATTGGCATTCCCATCATGCCGCCAGCCATTCCGCCCATTGGCATTCCCATGACTCCGCCGCCCATGCCGCCGATCATAGAGCCCATCGGCATTCCCATCATACCACCGGCCATAGAGCCCATTGGCATTCCCATCATACCGCCAGCCATTGAACCCATTGGCATTCCCATCATACCACCGGCCATGCCGCCAATCATAGAACCCATCGGCATTCCCATCATACCACCGGCCATTCCGCCCATTGGATATCCGCCAGCCATTGCGCCCATAGGCATGCCCATCATACCGCCAGCCATTCCGCCAGCCATTGCTCCCATCGGCATACCCATGATGCCGCCAGCAACTCCACCAATCATATTACCCATCGGCATACCCATCATGCCACCCATCATAGGATAACCCATGGCTCCAGGGTAAGGACCGCCCATGCCCCACGGACCAGCTGCGCCCCAAGGACCCATACCGCCGTTGAAAATTCCACCCATACCGAAGTTAGGGTTCATTCCCATCATTGCATAAGGGTTGCCCCACATGCCGTTACCCATCGCACTGCCGAATGGACCTTGCATACCGTAAGGACCACCGTTGTTGCCTGCGCAACCGAAAGCACCTTGACCAATACCACCGCCGATAGCGCCGTAAATACCGCTACCACCACCGATGGCTTGTTGAATTGCTTGACCGAAGTATCCTAATCCGTAACCCCATGCAGGATATGGATTTGAAGGATAGCCAAGACTTGCATTTGCATCGACTGTCATTTCATTTGTTTTGTAACCCAGGTAAGTAGCCGCGCCACCTAGAAAGACGTTACCGATCACACTGCCCAAGTCTGTTTCTGGTTTTTGATAAGTGTAACCATTGCCAGTCATCGCGCAACCTTCACAGATACCACCCTCAAGGCGAGCTTGTTGAGCTTCACGTTGAGCGTCGATCGCGTCTTGTCTTGCATCTTTCAAACGATCTTTTTCATTTTTGATCATTCGATCGAGGCCCGCAACTTCACGTTTCAATTTATCTTGTTGGAGTTTTTGTTTTCTGTATTCAACAAGGGACTTCTTACAATCTTCAACAGTGTAAGCTCCTTTGTCTTCAGCTCTGAACTTTCTGATCGTACAAACCGAACCCGATACAGAACCTACTTTTGATTTATCGCAAAGTTGAGCCCACTCTTGAATTTCAAATGGAGAAGTCTCTTCAGTTCCAGGAGATTGAACTGCCGTGCCACCTTCTTCACCCGAAGCAATAGTGTCGCCTTCTTGGCCAATGCCTTTGTACTCTGTACAGCTGCGACCCGTGTCGATGTGTCCCATCACGAATTCAGCGTACTCGGCACCCAAAACACCGTTGATAGCATTTCTGGAGTCGCGCATATCACGAGCTGTGAGTCGTTTTAATTCACTGCTTTTCGCTTTTTGCTGTTTTTGGAGTTCACTAATGGTTTGCTGGATTTCTCTGACTTCATCCAATTCACTGGAAGCACCAGGTGCTGCTGAGTATGGATAAGGACATGATTGCATTCCGCCCCACATACCGTATCCGTAGGATTGTGCTTGAGCACCAGCCGCAAGACTCATCACGATCGTGAATGGAGTTGCTATGCGAATCCATAATTTCATAAATGATCTCCTGATAGGATAAAACTCTTCTATAGTTCTTCTCATCGTCAGGATCGGACTTAGACTTGACTCAAAATCAGGCAAATCTGTGGAAAACCCATGGAAACTAGACTGTAGTTCAGCAAATGTTCCTAAAGTTTTCCGTCGTCATCCATGACAACAAGAGGACCTCTTGCAAATTTCTTTGCACTGCCCTTTCCGAAATCCTACACTACCAAATATGACTAAGCACACACTTCTTTGTGTAGATGATGAAATAGACAACGTAGACGCTCTAGAACGGCTCTTTCGTCGTAAGTACACTGTACTAAAGGCTACGTCTGGAAAACAGGCGCTGGAGGTTCTCGACCAAAATCCAGGACCGGTTGCTCTTATTATTACTGACCAAAGAATGCCTGAGATGACTGGTGTGGAGTTTCTAGAAAAAACTCTGGAATCTCATCCTGAGACAATTCGCATTCTTCTGACAGGTTACACAGATCTTGAGTCTGTGATCACAGCTGTTAATAAAGGACAGATCTTCCGCTACCTCACAAAACCCTGGGATCCAGTGGATTTGTCGAACACGGTTGATCACGCGATTGAGCGTTTTACTATTGGCCAGGAGCTCAAACAAAAAAATGCTGAACTTGCCAAAGCCTTGGAAGAACTCAAAAGTCTTGATGTTGCCAAATCCAACTTCATGATTTTGATCAACCATGAATTGAAAACACCTTTGACTTCGATTCTTAGTTTTTCTTCTTTATTGGCGGAATCCCCTCTTAACGAGGAAGACAAGTTGATGGTCAATCGCATCGGCAAAAGCGCCGAGCGTTTAAAAAATCTGGTCGAAGATGTTTTGTTAATCGTTCGCGCTGAAACAAATCAATTGAAGATCGATACTCAGAACATCGCCTTCACTCAATTCGACGAGCAGCCCAAAGAAGTCCAAAACCTTCTGGCACAAAAACATCAGACCGTTGTGACCAAGCTCGAACCTTTGAATATCAAAGCAGATGTTCGCCTGATCAAACAAGTCATGCAGCGCTTGATTCACAATGCCGCGAAATTTGGAACGGACAACAGCGAGATCCATGTAGAGAGCATGAAAAGTGGCAACAATCTGCGCTTTATCGTCCACAACAAGGGACCTCATGTTCCTTTGAAGATTATCGATAAGATCATGAAGCCTTTCTATATTGATGAAGATGTCATGCACCACTCTACGGGAACGGGTTTGGGTCTTACCATCTGTCAGTCTATTTTGAAATCGCATCACTCGACTTTGCAGTTTAAGAACACCGACAAGGGCGTGATGGTTTACTTTGAGTTGCCTTTGGCTTAGCCGACTTTTGCAGCCCTCGCTTCATTTGTCCGGTGTCCGCATCTGACTCTCACCCCGTCTTTTGAATAAAGGGCCCAATGCTTGCTTGGGTCCTTTCCATGAAATCATTCCTGCTAATTTTTCTTATTCCAGCTTTCTCTCAATTGGCCTCAGCAAAAGATCTCACCCTGTCACTGGGTGAGACTCAAAGCTTAGCCCTTCCCAAAGGGGCTCCGCGCATTTGGATTCAAGATGGGCAAATCATTCAGGCCGAAGGAGCTGGCGGCCGTGTCCTGCTAAAAGCCCGCAAGGAAGGTATGACCACTTTGCGAATCGGATCCGAGATCTATAAAGCGCAAGTGCTTCATCCCGACAAACGAGACATTTATAAAACTCTCAAGGAAAGCCTGCAAAAAATTGTCGGTCTTACGCCGGCTTTGGCAGAAGGAAATCTTTTCGTCAGCGGTCGCCTGTATCGCTTTGCCGACTGGCTTCGCTTGGCAGAGACGATTCGGGAAACGACGGTCTTCTATCAAATGCGCGCGCAAATGAGTTCGTCTTTGCAAAAAGAGACACAAAGCTATTTTAATGACTTGTTTGAGAAGGCCAAGATTCCGCCGCAAACAATCATCTTTGAACCGGCTCCTGAAGTGCGGATCGTGGGCAGTGAGATCACTTATAAGAAGTATCAACAATTGCTCAGACCATTTGGAATTCAAATTATTCGCGACGAGCAAAGCTTGGATATCGCTCCGACGATCAAAGTGCAAATCACCGTTGCTGAAGTTTCCAGGGAATTTATGGTGAAGCATGGGATCTCGTGGCCGAGTCAGTATAAGGCCACTTTACTGGCTTCTGGCGGAACTCTTTTCAGCGATCTTGAACTGGCCTTGCAAGCCATGGAGACCCGCGGGCAAGCAAAGATCTTAGCCAGTCCAAACCTGATTTGTCGCAGTGGCAAAGAGGCGGAGTTTTTAGCCGGAGGCGAATTTCCGATCAAAGTCATGAACTATGAAGTCCATGATATTTTGTGGAAGCGTTTCGGGATTTTACTCAAAGTGAAACCCAAGGCCGATGCCTCGGGACGGATGAGTATTTCTATTGAGACGGAAATCTCGCGGGTGGAATACGCCCTCAAAGTGGATGATGTCCCGGGAATCATGACCAATCGGGTTTCAAGTCACTTTGATCTAACGGGAACTCAAACCATCGCCTTGTCAGGTCTGCTGAAAAGCGAAGATTCTCGCGGCAGCCAAGGATTGCCCGGCCTGTCCAGCGTCCCCGTTATTGGTGCCCTCTTTGGCAGTAAAGAGTTTAAGGAGAATCGCACGGAACTGGTGATCTTTGTTAAGCCCTCGATTTTGAAAGAAGGCGAAGAAGGTCCATCGAATGAACACATTGGCGACCTCTAAGAGGATTTTATGATTCAAGAAGCAAAGAAGACCTACAACCTTATACAAAATGAAATTGGCCTGTTGAAGATCAACGAATACATGCTCTCTTCCGACGATGAGAGTGTCCTTCGTTCCAACAGAATAGATTCGATTATTAATGATAAAACCCAGCGGCTCGCCAGCGAAGTGAAAGCACGCGTCTGTGCGGAGTTTGAATCGTGGGGGCCTTTGGATTCGTTGCTTGCGGATGAAAACATCACTGAAATTCTGATCAATGGGCCTTCGCATATTTGGTTTGAAAAAGAAGGACGGCTTTTTCCCCACGAAGACTCTTTTTTTTCAGAATTGAGCTTTCGCAATTGCCTAGAGCGTATTTGTCAGCAGGCGAAAACTCATATCTCTGTGGAACATCCTTGCGCTGATGGGCAATTCTTGGAGTTTCGTTTGAGTCTCATTGGAACCGACTTGACCAAATCAGCTCCGCATCTGGCTTTGCGTCGGCACCCCAAGAATCCTTGGACCTTTGCGAAGCTCGCCGACAAGGGATGGTGCGATCCTCAGTGGCTTCCCTTTTTTCAAAAGTTGGTGGATCAACGAAAAAGTTTTTTGGTAGTGGGATCTACGGGATCTGGGAAGACTTCTGTTTTAAATTCATTTTTGAATCTCTTGCCATCGAATGAGCGGGTGGTTGTCATCGAGGATACTCCAGAGATTGCTTTGCCGAATACCGCTTGTATGAAGCTGCTGACTCGGGAAGATCCGCACGGACTCTTGCCGACCGTTGATCAAACTCAACTTGTGAAAAGAGCTTTGCGATTAAGACCGGATCGAATTGCAATGGGTGAAGTACGTGGCGCAGAGGCCAAGGATTTTTTGATGGCTTTAGCAACGGGACATTCGGGAAGTTTTGGGACCTTGCATGCTCAAGATGCCAGCCAGGCTTTAATTCGCTTGGAGATGTTGATTCAAATGGGCGCTCCGCAATGGAGTCTTTCGGCCATTCGACGTTTGATACAACTCTCTCTCGACTATGTGGTCGTGACAGAGAGAGTTGCTTCAGGTGAAAGAAAATTTAAAGGGGCTTATCGACTATGCTCGCTTGAAGACCAGGGGTTTCTGATTGAACCCGTGGAGCTACCACTTTAGGCTCGCCTCGCTCGACGGACTCACTGTCTTCAACACTCTTCAAGACTTCTTCAGATCGAGTCAATCCACCGTTATCGCGAGCGATATCTTTCGGATTTTGGAAGAACTTCTTGTTCAAGTCCTCAATCGTTTTCATCTTGCTGTTCTCAGCGGTGTTTTTGTAAGTCGGTGCTGGTTCAAGCCCTGGAAGATCCCCAGACTCTCGCATGCGCTCCAACTCTTTGCTCAGAGTAATGCGATCACCCATTGAGTTCTTACCTTCGGGTCTGCCCATCAAAGGAGCCCCAGGTCGCGCCGGTTGTGATGCTGATAACTCAGCCACTTTCATGCGCGGACTTGCCGGAAGAATACTGCTGATCTTTTCCATTCACACCTCCGTGTGTACTTCGTAAAAGCCATCCTAGCCTTCACAATCTACGTATCGGTATGAAACGCCCAAACTTGAGACACTCCTCCAATAACTAGACCTTTGGGGTGCCTGCCATCCTTTCGGAAAAGGTGCCTGCCACTTTTTTGGGTCTATGATGCTGTTGCTAGGGGCATAAAAAAGCAGAGCCGGAGAGGGCTCTGCCTTTTTGTGTCTTTAGTCTTTACTACGACCATCAACTATTGAACTGTGACGGAGGGGTTGAAGTTGTTCCGTGTGTAGTCAAAGTTTGGCCATCTTGAGTTCTTGCCGGAGCGCTAGATGCCGCACCATCGATATCCTTCCATAACTATCATACAATTATGTATGCTTTCAGTTATGAAACTTCACTCCAGTATTCAAACCGACATTCCACTGTATTTATGGGAAAGCTTTATCGCCGTCATAGAAGAGGGAACTCTTCAGCGGGCTGCTGAGAAGATAAAAACCACTCAACCAACGATCACCCGCCATCTTGCTCAACTCGAAGACGGGCTTCCGCTGGCTCTTTTTGAATTGCGGGGCCGCAAAAAAGAACCCACAGTCTTTGCTTTAGATCTCTATGAAAAGATTAAGAAACGCCTGGGCGACCTCCCCGTCGACATCAGACATTCTGTGCAAAATTTTGCATCCGCCAAGAATGTTGCTATTTCGGTGGCTGGTCATATTGAAGTTTTAAGACGCGTTTTGACTGCGGTCACATTTGATGGTCGTCTGAATTTGTTCGAAGCCAGCTCTGCGGAATTGAAAAGACATCTGAAAGAGGGCAACTATGATGTCATTCTCACTCGCGATCTTCACGATACTGAACTGTATGTCTGCAAAAAACTTTTTGAAGATGAACCCACCTTGGTGGTACCGAAAAGTTTTCTAAAAGGAAGCAAAGACCTGCAATCTTGGTGGCTAGAAAAAAGAACTGAATACCCTATGAGCCTTTACTCCGAAGAGCTGGATTTTTTCCAGGAACTGCAGGGACAGGTCAAAGTTGATTTCCGAGTTCGCGATTGGCTCACCCTCGAGGAGCGAGTGCACGCTGGAAAAAGCTGGTCGGTCATTCCTTCCAGCTATGTTCGCCCACAGGCCAGTTATCTTCATCAATCGCATCGAATCAGAAATAAATCCGTTCGCACGGAATTCTATATCTATTACCGCAGAGACCTCAGTCGACTGACTTGGTTCAAGGAGTTCCTGGAGGAAATCCTTAACAAGGCAAAAAAACTCTAGCGTCCTGCTGCTGAGCTTTTCTGAAAGTCGCAGGTGAATTTGTAGCCGCGATTTTCCCAGTGATAGCCGGAGTCTTCGATCTTGGAAAACTCGATGACTCCATCACCGCATACAGTCTCGTTGCAGGAATAGTAGTAAGGTCCTTGATCGTTGCAGTAGCCTGAATAATAAACTTTCAGACTGGCGAGTCTGCCCTCTTGGCGTTTTACAATCACCTTTTGAGGACAGATGCTGGCATTGTTGCCGTTGGTGCATTCATACAGTCCACTTTCTATAGCAAAAGCAGTAGAGGATGAAAGACAAAGAAAAACTAAGGCATTTAAAATTAAAGAACTTTTCATACTTTAATTAAATCGATTTTCTAAGAGAAAGCCCACAACTTTTGTGGGCTTTTTTATCAGACGAAGATACTCAACTAACGCACTGTAGACCCAAAAAGATGGCAGGCACCTTTTTAGTCTTTGCTGAGGGGGAAGAATTGCCATGGGCTTGCGGGGTGGCCGAGGAGGCGCTCGCAGACCATTTTAATTTGAGGATCTTCTTCGCCGGCCCAGAAGGTGCGACCGATGATGAAGCTCAAGGCGAATTCGCGCCAGTCTTTGAATTTTCCTTCGGCAAGAGGGGCAAGTTTAAGGATTTCTGCCCAAGCTTGGTTGTCGTCGATATAACCGACGATGAAGGACAGGCGCGCCAGATGAACTGCGCGTGCGATGTCCCAGGCTAAAATTCCGCATTCGCCGATGAAGCGATCTGTCTTCTTCATCCAATTCGCCAGCAGACGGTGATCATCATCAGTCATCTGCATTTGCTCTTCGCTGGCAAAATCAAAATTGAAAATCTGTTTGAATTTTTCCAAAGAGGCGGCCGACATTTTTTCATCTGCCACTGCAATATTCTTAAGAACATTGAACTTCGTACGATGCCCTTGAGTGCGGATATCCTCGAGAGTTTTCAAAGCGGCTTCTTTGCTTTTCACTCCCCAAAAGTCTTCGAGGATGACCAGACAGTCTTCTTTGATCTCTTCCCCCCAGTTTAGGTCCAGGCGGAAGAAGTACTCCCCGATTTCATCGAGAACTTGTTCTTTGACGTCAGGAGCCAGCTCTTTGCCCTCGACCAAATCAGAACCGATGATTTCATACAAATCATCCAGAACATGGTTTTCTTCAATAAAAACCGCGGCCATGCTCATCAATTTCTTTTCTAAGTCAGTTTCAGGAAGTACGCGCTGCACAGGTTCTCCTAACTACTTTATTCAATTACGTTTCCTACTCATTTTCAATGTGTTAAATTAGAAGTCTATGTTGAAGAAGCTTCTTCTAGGCTTTGCGGCCCTCTTTCTGGTTCTTGTTGGCTCTTTAATCTTGATGATGGGCTATGTGTTCAATCATCCAGAATCAATCTTTGATGCTTTTAATTCCGTAACATCAAAACTTACTCAAGGTGAGCCTTATGAGGAAAAAGCCGAATTCTTTCTTCAAGGAATTAAAAGTCTGCAGATCAATTCCGGTCGAACAAATATTCAAGTGCTTCCCTATGACGGGCCCAGCCTGAAAATTGAGATGACTGGGAAAATCCCCCGCTTCGAGCGAGGTCCTTTCATCGCACAAGGTGGAGATCCTTCAAACTTAGTCCTGGAAATTCACGAACCTTTGGCTAGCAACTGGGTTCATATCAATATCAATGGTCATGAAAGCAGTTCTGTTTCTGACTCTTCTTTGGTTGCCAAAATTTATCTGCCAAAAAATTACGTGGCACCGATCACGATAGAAAACATCGAAGGATCGGTCGAGGTGACAGTTCCTAAAAATAAACTCTATGAATTTGATTTGCAGTCCGGTACGGGCAAGATTGAAAACGAACTACTCCGACGAAGTCGGAGTGAGGACAGCAAGGTAGTCGAAGGAATTAATCCCGCAGAGGTGGGCAAGATTCGTATCGTGACCACCTCTGGGAATATTTCAATTAAGAATTCTTTTTAGAATCTTCCAAAGCTTTTTCAGCCAGAGGACTCAAGCGCACACCCACTTCAGCCAGTTGTTCGCGATTCACTTCGCTTGGGCAATCTGACATCAAGTCAGAAGCTTTCGCCGTCTTAGGGAAGGCGATCACTTCACGAATGGCTTCTGTTTCACATAATAGCATCACAAGGCGATCTAGACCCCAAGCAATACCACCATGAGGAGGAGTACCATACTTCAAAGCCTCCAAGAAGAAACCAAATTTATGTTTCGTTTCTTCCTCGCTCATACCCAACAAACGGAACATCGCCTGCTGAATCTCATTGCGATAGATACGGATACTTCCGCCACCCATTTCGTAACCGTTACATACAAGGTCATAAGCTTTCGCCAGGATCTTGCCATAAGCAGCTTCGTTGTTCCCTAAGAGATCGCCGAAGAATTCATCTTTCGGAGATGTAAACGGATGATGGCGAGCCACCCAACGTTTTTCATCCGAAGAGTACTCAAGCAATGGGAAGTCCACGACCCACAGGAATTTATATTTACTGGTGTCGATCAAGTTCAATTCTCTGCCCACGTGCATACGCAAAGTCGATAGAGACGCACAAGCTATGTCGTAGTCATCTGCAACGATCAACGCGCAGTCGCCAGTTCCAGCCCCTACAGTCTTAAAGATCTCTGCCAATTTTTCCTGGCTGAAGAACTTAGATACCGGAGAAGCAAATGTGCCATCCGCTTCCGCCTTAATCCAAACCAAGCCCTTCGCTCCACCGCGCTTAGCGACTTCAGTCAATTTATCAAACTGACCACGAGAATAAGCGCCGCCCTTAGGCACAGCAATACCGCGCACGATACCACCGCGAGCGATAACATCGTCGAAAACTTTAAAGCCCGACCCTGTTACGACCGATTTCAAGTCTTTGATTTCCAAACCAAAACGCGTATCAGGTTTATCGTTGCCGTAACGATCCATTGCTTCTTGGAAAGTCATGCGTGGAATTTCACCCACGTCGATGCCTTTGATTTCTTTCCAAATAGTGCGCAAAAGTTTTTCATTCATCGCCATGATGTCCTCTTGATCGATGAAAGACATTTCCATATCGATTTGCGAGAACTCTGGCTGACGATCTGCACGCAAGTCTTCATCACGGAAGCAACGAGCAATTTGGAAATAACGGTCATAACCGCCAATCATCAAAAGCTGTTTCAACGTTTGCGGAGACTGAGGCAACGCATAGAAAGTTCCTGGATTCACGCGTGAAGGAACCAAATAGTCGCGGGCGCCTTCCGGTGTTGATTTATAAAGAATCGGAGTTTCCACTTCCAGGAAGCCATTGTCAGACAGGAAACGACGAACGACCTGCGCCACTTTATGGCGGGTCATCAAATGATTTTGCAAACGCGGTGTGCGCAAATCCAAATAGCGATACTTCAAACGCAACATCTCGTTAACGTTCTCGTCCCCACCTTGGAATGGCGGCACTGCGGATTCATTCAAGATTTCGCAACGAGTTGCTTCGATCTCGATTTCACCCGTTTTAATTTTAGTATTTTTCATACCGTCTGGGCGTGCACGCACGATACCTTCCACGGCCAAAACGAATTCACCGCGAAGATTTTTAGAGGCAGCCGTTTCGGGTTTATTCGGGTCCAAAACTACTTGCACAATCCCTTCACGATCGCGCAAATCGATAAACACTAGACTTCCGTGGTCACGGCGAACATCCACCCAACCCATTAAAACTACTTTTTGACCAACATGAGAACTGCCTAATTTGCCACAGTACTCTGACCTTTTTAACTGGCTTACGAACTTCATTGGAAAACCTTTTGTGTGAAGGGACAACTACCAGGCACATATACTGTCATTTCACCTGCATGCAGTCAAAAAGCATCTCCTTATGTGTCTGAAAATTAAGCCTTATACCTTCCGCCCCCTGATGCGCGTGGCCTACCTTCCCGAAAATATTCGACTGCACCCACATTGACAGGTTGTTTTTCCGACTCAATATTTCAGGACAGCCATATTTCCTAGGCCTAAGACCAAAATCAGCATCTCCTTGGCCATGCTATGGTTAAAAAGATATAATTTTGGTTGCTCGACTTGGTTGCTCAGCCCGAAAGGACCTTCATGCCTAAATTTACTATTGATCATAAAAGCTCTCAGCCCATTCAAGAGGCCTATGCGAAAATCAAAGAGTTCCTGTCAAATGATCAAGACATTCGCAAATTTGATCCAAAGCTCCAATGCGACTTCAATGATAGTGCAATGAGTTGCAGAATGAATGGCTCTCAATTTAAAGCTGATGTGCTTGTTGCCGCTGCGGGCAATGGCAGCACAGTTAGCGTCACGGTGGACCTCCCCTTCATGCTGGCACCTTTCAAAGGCAAAGTTACCGAGACTTTGCAAAAGAAGCTTGCTAAATACTTAGCTTAATTTTTATGGCAAAAACAAAGGCGAAGACCCCCTCTTCAACTGATTCTGGGAAGAAAAAAACAGTGACTGCAAAAGCCACTGGTGTTCGCCCTTTGTCCAAAAGCGCCAAAGATAAAGTGGAAGTAAAGCCGGTAGTTGCCGAAGTTGTGGACGAGACCGCCACTCACGACGTCCATGATGAGCTGAGCCCTGTCGAAGCCGATAAAGCTTATGCCGTACCGAGTGTGGAAGAAGATATCCCCGAAGAGATCGTCATTCCAAAGAATGTCGTTGTCAGTGATTCTTCGAAAGCTCTGACATCTGCCGATCCACTGGTAATGTATTTAAATGAAATCCGCCGCTACAAGGTTTTAACTAAAGAAGAAGAAACCGCATTGGCGAAAAAATATTTTGAAACCAAGGATCCTGAAGCCGCCCAAGCGATGGTGAAGGCCAACCTGCGCTTCGTCGTAAAAATTGCAGCGGAGTATTCTAAATTCGGCGCCAAGATGATTGACCTGATTCAAGAAGGAAATGTCGGTTTGATGCATGCCGTTCGTGAATTCAACCCCTATAAAGGGGCACGTTTGATCACCTATGCCGTCTGGTGGATTCGCGGTTATATTCAAGAGTACCTCATGCGTCAGTACTCCATGGTTCGCATCGGGACAACCCAGAACCAAAGAAAACTTTTCTATCAGTTGCAAAAAGAAAAAGAAGCTCTTGATGCCATGGGCATCGAGCCCAGCTTGGCTCTGATCAGTGATCGATTGGGAATTCCTGAAGATGAAGTTCGCGATATGGCAATGCGTATGTCAGGCCGTGACGTCAGCTTGGATCGTCCCGTTGACGATGAATCCGGCACCAGCCTTGGCGAAATGCAAAAAGACTTCTCTGACCAACCCTTGGATGAACAACTGGCAAGACAAGAGCAACTGGCGATCCTCAAAGAGAAACTCGAAGAAATCCGCCCGGAACTTTCTGAGCGAGAGAAAATCATTCTGGATGAAAGAATTCTGAATGATGAGCCTTTGACCCTGCAGGAAATTGGCGAAAAACACGGCATCACCCGCGAAGCAGTTCGTCAGATGGAAGCCCGTGTTCTTAAAAAAATTAAAACTAAAATGGAAAGCTAGAACTAATTTCGTTTTGGCACATCAAATGGCTCTCCGACTCTGTACACATCGGATTCGGGACGATCGGGCAATTTGATATCTCGAGATTGATTCTCTTCGCAAGACAGACGTCGCATTTGCAGACGTGTGATATCTGTGACTCTCGAACCTTCAGCATAATAGGAGCAGGCTTTCAAATTGGGGCTGCGGGTGCTCGATGCTGGCGCTCTTCGCAGTTCCACCGCCGGATCATAAGTTGACATATTTTGGACATCGCTAGCGGCAGAAAAACCTAATTGAGGAGCAAAACAGAGAAGCATCAATAATGCAAATCTCATAACTGCCTCCGTTCTGTTCCTCATTCTAGCATGAGTCGCCTAGGACAAGCAGAAAGCGCCAGAAGTCCTAGACTCTCAAATTTGAATTACACAATTCTTTAGAAGGACCATCTTTAGAATGACCAAAGTAGATTTGCTTGAGCTTGCATATCTTTTTGAATTTGTCCTGTGACATCATCCATGGCGAGAAGACCCGAGACCTTACAGTGTGATTTGACAATCTTGAGGTCCTCAGTCCAACCGACTTTCACTTCTTTGGATTCCGGTTCGCCATCGCGATCATGAATAATCAGGTCTGTAGAAAGCTGCTCCAGCCCGACTTCTTTAAACCGCATGCTGTACGTTCCGTCAGCTGCATATGCGCCTTTTAAAATCATAAATACACCCATCGCCACCGTGATCAATTGAATTAGCTTTTTCATGTATCTGATCATAGAGCTGTGGCCTGAAACTTCTCCACTCGCGTTTTACCGCTGTCACGACCAACTTCAAGAAGCTTACAGAATAAAAATCTAAAGGTGAAAATGATCCGGCCAAAGATACCGAGTAAGATTACGCTGGATAAATTATTTCGACTTTCAAAGGGCTGTCGAATGCCAACTTCTAGTCTGACGCTTTTCGCTTGGAGGCATTACTTAGTTTCCACTGCCCCTCTTCATTGCGCCAAAGAATTTGCACATCCCCCAATTTTTTTAAAGTCACCGAAAAGCAGATTTCGTTGGCTGTCATTCGGCGTGGCTTCTCTTTCGCTTCACAAGCTTTGGAAACTTTTGCGGGACCGTTATCCTTGATGAAGATATAAATTTCTTCGCGCGAATTCTTCGAAAGATCTTTGGCAAAGAAGTCATACACACAGCGAAGCCCCTGGCATTGCTCCAACTGTTCCAGGGATTTTTGCGCTTGTTGAATAGACCATGGATCCATCACTTCACCCCCGAAGTGTTTTTCCGACCGGTGCCCGTTCCTGTTTTAGAAACTGGAGTCGTTGTCGCCGCAGCTTTGCGACACTCTGGTGAAACCACATAGCGATCGACACTCATGTAGCGAGCTTGAATCTCGACACAGGCTTGAGGATCGGCAGGGCATTTATAACGCTCGCCTTTGCCTGCTCTTTGCGCCTCGACTTCAAGCTTTTGAATATTTTTATCAAACTGCGCGCGTCCCTCTTTAGAAGGAATGCCGCTACAGTTAATGCCTTCATCCCATCCCGCATCGACGTATTCTGAAAATGAAAAAGCCCGCACTTGTTTCCACTTGCCTTGGGAACAACGGAAATAAGGACTCTGCCCTTCAGTTAAATTATGATAGAAGCGAATACCATGATAGTTGGCGGTCGCATCGGCATAGGAAACAGCCCCCGTAGAGCCGCCGCCCGAATAACCTTTTTCCGATCCCAGACTGCCATCCAAAGCCACCGACATACGGTATCCACTTTGGCGATAGGGAGTATAGAATTCAAATCCTTGATCAATAAAATGGCCCAGCTTGTCTGTTCCAATTAACTGACCATTGACCTTGATTGTTGATGCCAGTTTCAGGCGATTGAAGATCCAGCCATTTTCAAGCACACCTTCATAGACAGAGTCATGAGCAGGCATACTTCTTTTGGCGATCTTCTCATTGTCCTCAGCCCAGCTTTCCATAGAACCGATAAAAAATCTTGATCCATTCAAATCGTGAAACAGCACACGCATGTCCCGAGGTTTGTCGCAAGGAATGCCGTCAGAATTCGCTTCTTCCTCGAGCTCTTTCAAACGACGATTCATCTCTTGATCTAAAATCTCCGTGCTATCTTCAATGCGCTTGTAGCGACCCGTGATATTGTCTGTTTCCTTGGCTTCAAGAACGCAGCAAAGAAACAAAGTTGGAATAATGAGCATGAGCAACAAGTACGATCTGAGCATGCAAGACTCATCGGCCAAGCTTCTGTTAAAACTGAGATATTTCGACTCAGTTCTCAACTTGAGATGATTTTATGAGCTGGGCTTGAGTCATCCCGAAATCCGGTCGTTGCCATCTTCAAAGTTGTCCTCAGAGGAGTCCATTTCATTCATTAATACAGCGTAAAATGTTTACTTACAGATTTGTCTCAGTAAGAATTTTAATATGAGCAAACGTTCTTCCTTCGTCTTAGCAGCCATCCTGATTTTTTCCGCACTGGCCTACAGCATCTGGGACCGTCGTTCCACTGCCAATGCAACCGCCGAAGCTTCCCCGATGCCGGCTCAGGAACCACTATCAACGTCCACTTCTGAGTTGGCCGAACCCTTAGCGGCCTCAACTCCTGCCACCGAGGTTCTCGAACAACCAAAACCGCAAATCGCCGCCCCAGTTTCCATTAAAAGAAAAGCTTCTTCGCAAGCGCCGGCAGAACAACTTCCCAACTCACCTTTCCTCACGGGCGAGCCTGTGCAGACTGTGGCCACCAATACGCCACCCCCTCCCCCATCAATGACGGCCCCCATAGAGCAGGCCGAGCAAAATAGGTCCGACATCAGCAATGAATTGGACTGGGTCGAATTTGAAGCTGCCACTCGCTATGCCTCGCAAACTCATTCGCAAAACTTTGAAACTTCGAAGACTCATCTGAATCCACTTTCGATCCTGCTTGCATTTAGTTGGGCCGTCAGCAGATCCTGCGCAGTTGAAGCATCCTGGCGCCAAGGCCTGCAAGAGACGACCAATTCCACAGACCGTTTTCCAATGAACCGCCTTACCGCAGGTCTTTCATATATACCTCAGAAAACTTTCTTCACCGCCAGCCGAGTTAAATTTCAAGGCGGACTTGAAAGATCTTTAGAGGCCAGCCTGAACGACAGCGATTCACCACCTGCATACCGAGAATATACAACCCTGAACCTTTACGGAGGGGCAACCTGGATTCAGCCGCTGAATTCATTATGGGCTTTGGATATCCAATTGCTATTTCGACAGCCTCTCTTAAAGCCCGATGGATTTTCCTCTTATACTGAAAATGGCTGGAGCGTTCTTTTGCAGCCCGGCTACCAACTTGATCAGAGCACCAAAGTGGGTTTTAAATTAGGATATGAATCCAAAGCAAAAACCTTTGAATGGTCGGCAGGTTCCGGGAACACTCGCGGGCGTTCCACCGAAAACGATACGCAAGTAGGACTTTTTATCCGCTTTTCTTTCTAATAAAAAACAAAAAACCAGAAGGAATTACCCTCTGGTTTTTTGTTGTTTCATCTAATTTTTTAATACTTGTAAAGAACCCGGAACTCTAAATTAGAAAACAGAATATCAGATGTACCGGAAACATTTTTATCCGAGTACGCGTCTTTTTCACTGAAGCTGAACTTCATCCAGTTCCCGTACCAATACAACCCGTAACCCCAGGCACTTTTCTTTTTAAAGTACATTCCACCGATAGAACCATCAATGGACATCAGGTCTTTGGCGTCAATGGAGGACATCAACAAACCTGGCAGTGCCGCTCGCATAAACACCTCGTAGCTAAAGCCGTCATCCGTCATGATATCAGCTTGAGCACCCACCGAGAGGTAATTCATCGAAACATTTTGCACGGACTGAGTGTTATCGTCTTTAGTCGTAGAAGCTAAGAATGGAATGCTGTTCAACTGCAAGCCAGTCCGAACACCATAGCGCACACGATACCTTCCATAAGTTTTCTTCCAGGTTTCTTTGGAGTAAATACCGTCGGCATTTAAGTTGGTCCAAATATAAGATCCCCCTTTAACGGGCACTCGGGAGCCATTTTGAGTTTCTCCAGGAGCAAATAACAACGAGGCATTAAATCGCCACTTTGGATCCAATGTTTTTGCATAGCCAAAACGCAACGATGGAATCTTGAAGGAACTGAACCTGACTTCTGCAGGAACTTCGGGTGACGATTTGTTATAAACTGCATAGTTCAAACCACCACCGAAGGCATAATAGTCGGACTCTGGTGTGAAAGGATCACGTCCATCCATCTCGCGGAAGCCAAAGACAACTTCTTTATAACTCACATTCAAAAGAAGAATGAAAGACTTCGCGGCGTTGATAGATTGCGCGGCAGGATCGACAAATGAAACTGGAATCTCATAGTTCCCCGGAGGCAAGGTCATCTCAAATAGAAAAACTCCCCGTGGATCTGCAAGTCCCGGAAGATACTTGAGCTCCGTGGGTTTCAAAACCATCTTCTCTTTTTTATCACCCTTCACTGTTTCAATTTCATTTGAAAGCAAATAAACACGCGTGCCTGGCTTTGTAGTTCCTGCGAAACTAATACGCACGGTCCCGGCTTTTTCATCGGCCACTGATTCCGGCTTAAACCAAACCACTTCGATGGCGTCGCGGATACTGCGCACTTTATCACTGAGTTTTTCACTTTTATTGACGATCAAAATATTGCTGTCTTTATCCGTTCCCTCCGTAGAGGTCGGAGTCGTCGCATCTGTCGTAGATGCTGTCGGCGGTTCTGCTTTCGAAGCCACCTCGACCTTTTCAGGAGTCGCCGGAGAACTCTCTTCGGCGTTGGCAGTCTGACCAAACATCAAACAGGACAAAGAAATTGAAATTATAAAGAGATGAATATTTGTCATAAAAATAGGTTAACATTGTGGAAAGACACTCACAAATAGTAAAGCAAAGGTCGGGACTACAGAGTTGAAAACAAGACTATGAGCGAACATTTTCAGATCCAAACTAAAAAAAATGAAGGAATGTGCATGATTCAATTGAATGGTCATCTCTGCGAGATCGTCCAATTCCCCGACCTTGCTCATGCCAAAAATATTATTATCGATTGCCTTTCCCTTCAGTCGATCAACTCCATTGGTATCAAAGTATGGGTCCACTGGGTTTCATCCCTGCGCCAATCGAAAATCTTTCTGGAAAACTGCCCCCCTTGCCTCATGATTCAACTGAATCAGGTTGCTGGTTTTTTCACCTCCAACATGAGCGTAGGGTCTTTCTGGGTTCCATATATTTCTGAAAGAACTGATGAAACGAAAAGTGTTCTTTTCAGAAAAGGAACAGAGTACTCCGAGGATGGCAAAATAATCTGGCCGCCGGTGAAAGACTCCCTGGGAAACGATATGGAAGTCGATGTCGTTGAAAGCCAATATTTTTCATTCCTGGGCAAAAACCGATGAAACTCAAAGACAAGTATGCCGACCTCATTCCTGCTGATGAATTTCCGCGCCTGTTCGAACTATTTGGTGACCTTTCCGTCCTAGAGCACCCCATCGAGACTGATAAAAAAGATGACCTCGGGAAAGACATTCTGATTGTCGAATCTGCTCCTATTAAGAATGTGATCGGAGCTTTGACCACCAAACAGGCACGACAAATCATTCAGACGTCAGCATCACTCTTTAGACTTGAAATAATCTTATCCGGCCTTATGAACTTAGAGCATGAAGTGTTCTGCAATAACCCTGCGGCATTTATGATGAGGTTTTTCCGACTGCAATTTTCCGGTGAAGTCACAGAACACGAGTTCACTCTTACAGAAACCACGGAAAAATGGGCAGTTTTGGAAGCTTTAAAGGGCTTACTGCCTTCCACAACCAGCGAATCTCAGGTCACAGAGATAAGGTCTGTTATTGATGAATTGGTCACCAACGCCTTTTTCAATGCTCCTGTCGATCGGAATAAGAAGCCGCTGTTCAAGGTTCGTAATCGCAGTGATGACTTCACGCTGCCCGAAGGACAGAAGATTAAGATCAAAATCGGCGTGGCAAAAAGCCACATGCTGGTGTTAGTGCAGGATCCTTACGGGTCGGTCGTTGTTCGAGACATACTCAAACGTCTTCATGATATCTACTCCCATGATGAGCCCCCCACTCCCCGAATTGGAACCGGCGGTGCTGGACTGGGTCTGAAGATGGTCTTAGACCGCATCGAAAGCTTTTATATGGTTGTTAAACCCGATGCCTATTCTTTGTTTGGAACCCTGATCCCAACCGATAAAGGCATGAAGAAAATGTTCTCTACATCAAAGAATATTCATCTCAATTATTAAAGCGCTTCAATAGAGTCAACTTAAGCGCTTTAGGCAGAAAAAGGTAACATCATCCTCGAAAGGATGACCCTTACGGTAGTCATCCATAATGTTGGATACCGCTGCACAGAATCCTGCAGAGCTTTTGTCCTTACTCCAAACCTTGGCCAGGCTGCGCACCAAGCGACTTTCCCCTAAGAGCTCTTTGGCTGGATTCACACACTCGGTCAAACCATCAGTATAGAAGAAAATCAGACTTCCTGGATCCATTTGAAAAGTGGCTTCTTCATACTCCGATTGTTCTTGGCGTCCCAGTGAAGGTCCACGCGATTCCATCAAAGTCATAATGTCGGACTTGGAGACTGTCTCTTGATTGGGGAAGAAAAAGGGTGGGTTCTGACTGGCTGAAGCATAGGTCAGGCATCCCGATTCTTTATCGTAGACCCCGACAAAGAAGGTCATCCACATTTCACCCTTGGACGTTTCATGAATACAATGGTTCAGCAACTTGAGAATTTCCGCGGGCCGTTCTTCCCCCTGAAGCTTCACAATGGCCGTCACCGATCTGGCGGCGGTGGTCATCAATGCCGAGGGCACTCCATGACCTACTACGTCCCCGATAAAAAGAAACAGCTTTTTACCGTTGTCAAAGTGATGCCACAAATCCCCACCACATTCGGAGGCCGTTCGGTATTCACCGTGAATCTGATAGAGTTCCGCCTCAGTGACCTTCGCCGGAAACAAAGTCCTTTGCACCGTGGTCGCAGTCTCAAGTTCTGCTTCCATGCGCGCTGATTGTTTGGTTTTCTCCAGCAACTCAAGAATGCGGCCCTTCATCCAATTGAAGGAATTTGCCAACGTCAAAAGCTCGTCCTTGGAGCTCACTTTGACTTCAGAGGTGAAATCCCCCGCCGCAATCTTTTGCGTCGCCACCGTCAGTTGTTCAAGTGCCATCGTTAAGTGATTTGCAGAGAAAAGAGCAATGATACAGATCACCCCAAGCAAGCTGATAAAAAATAAAACAGCCTGCTTTTGCAAATCCCGGATCACGCCCATGACTTTTCCGGTATCAACAGAGCCGATAAGAAATATCCCCGAGGTCGCCAGCGGAGACACTCCCAAAAGATATTCTTTATTGTCCGCATTTATCTTTCTGGTGAAAATTCGACTTTGTTCAAATTCCTTCTTTAGCGACTGCACATCCAAGTCAGGCACTTTGGGACTTATGTTAATGATAGCTTTCGCGGCGTCAGCACAGTACAGAGCAAATTCATAGGAAGGGTTGTCCGCCAAATTCTTAATATGGGGAACAAGAATCTCACCCACCATATAAGTATAGTCATTTGACCTTAGACGATACACCGCCACAAACTTCGCGGGATCATTCGGATTGCACAACAGATAGAGATGTTTCTCCTTTAAAAGACGATAGAACGGAATTTCATTGAAGGGCAAAGGCTCTGAACTTTTATTCAGGGCAATCCCAAATTCCATTTTCGGCCCCACGATGCGAACAAGCTGCAACTTGCTAACAGTCCGTTGTGTTTGAAAGAGGTCTGTACCAAATGTACTGAACCGCAACTCCTCGGCATTGTAGTGATCGGCCAGCATTCTTAGAAAGTCCAAGGACTTTTCGATCTCTTGATTGATAATTTCAGTCTGAGAAAGTGTGAACTGTGTGGTGCTTTCAAGAACATAGTTGCTCTTGTCGTTGGTAAAGTTACGAACACTGAGCCATAAAAAGGAGCCCAGTCCCACACTTGAAATTCCGATTAGCAGAAGTAGAATTTTATATTTAAGCGAAAGACCATTTTTTTCCAAAACTTGCTGCCCATTCATAAACTAAGATTATATAGTTATCGAATGAAGTTAAAGAGGTTTGATCTTTTTCTACTCGTGCTTTTCCTTTTAACCAGTCTTGTGGCTGGTTATTTCTCTGCGCGACAACTCAGCCCCTCCATCAAGGGCACCAGAAAAAAAATCGGCACGACTTTATCGACCCAAGAAAAGGTTTACCGAAAAACAGCAGACGACTTTTTCTATTTTCCGCTCGAGCAAGGAAGCGGCCTTTATCTAAATGACCAAGTCACGACCGGCCTGAATTCCGGGGCTCTTCTGGGATTGGGTGAAAAAACCCAAGTGCAGTTAGATCCACTCAGTCACATCGTTCTTCACCTTCAAGAAGATGGCTACGGTATCCAAATCCGTGAGGGCATTTTAAGTGCTTCAATTGCCCGCGGGGAAAGCGTTATTATCGATGGGAACCGCAGCACAACAAGCCTTTCGCCCACCTCTAAAATCCGCTATTCCAAATCTTCAAAAGGAACTGAGATTGAACTTCTTGAGGGAGAGGCTCAAGTTCAAGGCCCCGGCGAAAACACCCCTCTCAAAAAAGGAGAAAGCACCCGTTTTTCTGTAAAAGGTGCGCCCACTCCCAAACTCACACTGATTCAACCACTCCCTGAGGCGACACAACCGCAAACGACCCCCCTTGTGGAAGTATCTTGGGAGCCCATTCCAGAGACAGAAAAATATGAAATCCAGATTTTCCAGGATTCTTCATTAATCTACTCTGATTTTGCGACACAGGAAAAATCCGCTGTAAAGCTCACCGACTTTGGAAAATATAAAGTTCAGGTTTCAGCCTGGAAGAATCTGCAGATGACAGCTGTTTCAGAAAAGCGCAGCTTCAAAATTCAAAGACTTCCGCAATTTAAGATGCTCACGCCAACTGAAGGCAAATTGACTCTTGAAAGTACTCAGGAAAAGCTCCCCGTGAATTTCTCATGGGAGGGGGCAGATCCCACACATCTTGAAATTGTCATCGAAGCAATGACACCGGGACCGACGGACAATCCGCCTCAGACAGTCTCTCAAGTCTTAGCCCAAAACATACAATCCATAACCTTCGATTTACCTTCTGGACATTTTCGCTGGCATCTTCTTCACTCTGTCGGCGAAACACCTTGGATTGAATTCGAAATTGCGAAACAACTGAGCCCTCTGCTTCCTCCACCGAAAATATCCCGCGTGTCCAAAGAACTATCACCTCAGGAAAAGAAAGAGGGTCTAAAAGTGGGGTGGCCTCAAGTGCCAGAGGCTTCTTCCTATGAAGTCGAATGGCAGGGAACAACTTTGAAAACGAACACCGCACTGTGGCCGAGCGCCATCAAAAGCACAGTCAATTCGACGTATCGGGTTCGTACGATCAACAAAGACAATCTTCCTGGCGAATGGAGTCCCCCTGCTCTTCTGAAAATCACAGAGAAGGCGCCACCCGCTATTGTGAAGATTCCAGCCAGCAAACCGGTCGAGCCCATTGCTGCGAAAGAAATTCCGCAGCCTTCACCTCTGGCGATGAAGATCGAACCTTCGCCAACGCCAGCGGCTCCTGAGTCTGAAGAGACGGAAGACGGTTTTAACAAAAACATTCCGAAGCCCAAGGTATTGTCGCCGTTGCCCGCAAGCAACTTTATCGCTCAACGTGGTGCGATCATTCTTGATATTAGACTGAGCAATGAGCACTGTGAAAACTATGAGGTTGAGATTGATAGCTCAAATAAATTTTCAAATCCTATTGTCCTCACCAGTCCCGCTCCCAATTTACAAAAACAAATTAAAAGAGGACGCTTTTACTTAAGAGCCCGCTGCTGGAAAGAGGGCGACATGGGAGCATGGAGCAGGCCCACACAGGTCAGTGTTCAGTAGCTGAGCTATTGACAGCAATAATAATTCTGCGATCCTAGTTCTGATGAACATATTTCGTATCAAACCAAATCTTTCTATTTGCTTCATTTTATCAATCGGCTTGACCGGCTGTTTTTCAAAAAAAAATGATCTTGAAGAATACAGTTACAATCTTGGTCTGCAAATGGGTTACGGCATTCGGGAGCAAAAAATTTCCTTGAATGAAAAAGCCTTTTTTAAAGGACTCAAGGAAGGACTCAATCCCAACTCTGACTCGCCCTCAATAAAAGAAGTTCATCAGACCTTGATGAACTATCAGCAAAATCAGAATTCTAAAAACAACGCAGAACTTGTGAAACGTGGACTTGAAGCGGAAGATTATTTGCGCAAGAACCAGTCCGCACCGGATATTAAGCTTTTGGACGATGGCTTACAGTACAAGATAGTTTCCAAAGGGCACGGACGTCAGCCGAAGCTTTCAGATACTGTCGTTCTGAAATACCAAGGTCGCCTGCTTGATGAAAGTGTGTTTGTTGATAGCTCAGACAAAGAGAGCCCCAAAGAATTTAAAGTCGTAGACATGATCAGTGCCTGGAGAAAAGTTTTGCCCCTCATGAATGAAGGACAAAAAGTGATTATCTTCTCGGGTCCCCAGCATGCCTTCGGAATTCGCGGCACGACTGGCGTGCCGCCACAATCTTTGGTGATTTACGATTTAGAACTTGTAAAAGTTAAACCATAGAACTGAGCTTCAATTCAGCTCTGGATTCAGCTCTATGGAATCACTTGTTTGACAGTTCCGTTAGAACCAAGCTTACCTGCATAAGCAGTTCCACCACTCGCCATCACTACCGGTGGAACAACTCCGCCTGCAGTTGTTACTGTAATAGCGATACGACCGCCGCCTCCGCCGCCACCGTGATTGCTGGTGCCAGCCGGTGCACCACCACCATCGCTATGCACCTGTCCCGTGGTTCCATTGCCTGCAAGGACATTGGTTTCAATAAAGACACTGCCGCCAGATCCTCCGCCGCCACTGTCACATCCTGATGAGGATGCACTCTGCCCGTTCGCCAAAATTTGCCCATTCAAAGACAACTGTCCGTTGACCTTCAAGCGCACAGCACCGCCACCTATTCCACCGACACAACCAGGTTTTCCATCTGCGCCACCACTTCCGATAGAAGTCGGGAAGTCATAGGATCCATAAGTCAGACCTGGTGTGGAAGTTGAACCGTCGCCGCCGCCGACACCACCGTGACCAGCTCCACCGCCGGCTTTAGCTCCTCCAGAAGATTGCGCACGACCAGATCCCAACCCTGCACTATATCCTTTCGCTGACACATCAATTAATGAGCCGGATTGTAAATCAAGATCCCCGACCGTCTCGATATAGACGGCACTTCGTTGGACCGCTCCATTCGCGGAATGACTGATTTTACCACCGCTCTCAACAGTCAATGAATTCAGACTGTATTTGGTACTACGATCGATGTTCAACAAACCCGTTGGCTTCACATTCAAAATGCCGCCATTGAAATTCGCCGTTCCCGCCATGCGCAGAGGGAAATCCAAATTTGAAGTCAACATATCGAAACTCACTCCGGAACGAATCGCCAACCCCGTTGTGGAGTCCGCAACTGTCAGAGCCTGAAGGAAGTCATTTTGAATAATTTCTGTCTCTGAGCCTTCGAAGTATGGATTGCCTTTATTATCAATACGAAGACGACCGTATGTTTCAGCGCTGTCTTTGTAGTGATAGTAAACGGTTCCAGCTCCCGCCATTTTCAGGCCGATAGTTGGAATGTTACCACCCATGCTTGAAATTGAATTGCTACTGAGCAGTGTCGCTTCGTTAGGCCCCGTCTGATAAACCAAAGAAATTCGACCGCCACCGCCATTTCCACCGACGTTACCCGCACCATTACCGCCATTGGCCGATAAAGTGGAGCCATTCGCCGTCAAAGTTGCAGTTGCAGAAATATTAATTGAGCCCCCGGCACCACCACCTGGATAAAATCCTCCAGTGGAAGCAGCACTTTGCCCATCAGCTCGAACTTCAGAACCCGCTTGTAAAGTTGCCGACGTTGTCTCCAGTGTAAACATTCCTCCACCGGATCCACCGGCATAAGCTCCGGAGTAACCTCCAGCACTTCCTAAATCTGCTGGTGACTTTAAAGAGTCATAAGCTGAATAGCAGCTGCCCGTTGCTGGATGGCACAAACCTGCATGAGAACCGCCCGGAGCGCCCCCTGATGCCACAGAATTACCACGTCCTGATCCATAGCCACTGACGTAACCTCTTGCCGAAACATCCACTTTCCCGCTGAGATTAAAATCCACGGTTTTCAAATAGACGGAATATCTTTTTACATCCAGATTTTTTGTATGAGTGATCAAGCCACCTGCATCGACCGTCAAATAATCAATACTGGTCACTGGGGCACCACGTCTGATTTCTAAAACACCACCGGATTTAACATTCAAAGTTCTTGTCGGAACCGTGACGTCTCCAGCTAAAATCAACCGATAGGTCAGATCAGAGGTGGGCAAGTTTGCACTCGACCCCATCGGAATCTCCACGGCTCCCGCAGTATCCACCACGATAGTCCCCATATTTGGCTGCTCTGGAAGAGGCGTTGTCACCGCTTCATTGTATGTTCTGCCTGTGTTGCGAATGACCAAATGCCCTTGCCCCGCAGCTTCGAGCGTCTTATTTCTATAATAAATTGTACCAGCACCACCATCGAGGCTGCCTGCACCAGTTCCACCTATGGCAGTTGCCGTATTAATCAATCCATCGACATTTGGTGTGTAACTGCTTGAGCTGTAAAGAACTGCAATGCGACCGCCAGCACCGCCTTCACCACCAGCACCATTGCCACCATTCACATTCAACACTCCCGCAGATCCCGCAAGAACATTCGTATCAAATGCGATACTTCCACCCGCACCACCATGGGTCCCGTTCGTACCGCGAGCTCTGATATTTCCATTTAATGTCAAAGTCCCCGAGATTGTGCCAATCAAGGCTCCGCCGCCGTTGGCACCCGCGCCACCACTACCAAGATCTTCAGGCCAAATCACAGAATCATAGGCCTTGCCGGAATTAGAATTGCCACCATGAGCACCCGCCCCTGAACTTGCACCAGGCCCGTTACCTGCAGAATAGCCAGCTCCATCCAAGTCAATAAGACCGCCATTTTGCAAATCAAAATTGGCAGCATTGATATTCAGAGCATAACTTTTCTGTGTGCCATTAGCTGTGTGTCTTAAAGTGGCACCTGTTTTTATTGTGATATCCCCGAAACTCATTGGTGTGATTTTTCGCCACTCTAACAAGGAGTTGGTATCAAGAATCAAATTATTTCCAGGTGTCGACAACATACCTTCGATCGCAAGTCGGAAAGGCAAAGTGTCCGACTGCAAAGTCACTGTTTGTCCACTTGTCACAATCAGGGTCGCATTGCGAGTCGTTGATATTGAGTCGAATAGCACACCCTCGGAATAAGGAGTTTCGACATAAGAAGCATAGGCAAAGTTGTTATTGTCATAGTAAACACGGCCTTGAGTGTCGGTGCTTTCCTTCAGATAAATGGAACCAGCGGCTCCACCACGATTGTCGCCATAATTAACTGTGCCACCGTAGGCACGAAGATTTCCTGCAGGAATTTGACTGGCTAATTTTCCCGGGAATGAATCTGTCCCGACAACAACCGCAATTCTTCCTCCAGAACCACTGTTACCGCTGGATCCGCCATTCGCAGAGATCTGCCCCGCGACAGTTCCCGTAATACTATCCGCTTGAATATAAACGCTTCCACCCGAGCCTCCGGTAGAACCACTGCCTTGACCATCTGCTAAAATTCGCCCTTGCAAATTCACGCTTCCAGTTCCGCCCAGTGCCTTGATCAAAACCAATCCACCACCAGCAGAGCCGTTTCCTCCACTGCCCATCTCGGTCGGATTCTTTACATCAGCCAGACCATAAGGAGTGCTGTCTAAAACAGTCAGAGCATTATTACTTCCACCATAGCCAGCGTACGCGGCACCTAAGCCCCCATTCCGAGGAGCCCCCGGGCCTCTCATCGAAGCATAGCCTCGTCTGCTGACATCAATATCTCCTTGAATCAGCAAAGTGTTGGAAATATCCAAATTGACGAAGTACTGTTTTGCAGAACTGTTTGTTGAGGACGTCAACAGTCCCGCAGACTCAATCGTGAGATTGCTCAACTGAAGTGGCAATGTCTGACGCCATTCAAGATAGCCACCCGATTTGATAGTCATATTCGAAGCGCCACCTGGAAGTGTAAATCCACCTTCCATCACCAAACGATAGTTAATATTTGTAGAAGGCAATTGCACCGTTAGACCCGCCGGGACGATAACTGTTCCGTTCGTATCCGTTGTGATCGAATCAAAAGTCCCAGCATCTCGTAAAGGTGTGAGCACGGCCTCGTTATAAGTGTTCGTCTCGTTGCGCACGATCAGATTGCCGTACGTTTCTAAATTTTGTTTGTGGAAAACTGTCCCCGAAGCTCCGGTGTTCCCAGCTGACCCACCTTTAGTTTTGAAAGTCAGAGAAGTCACGGATGCAGCAGGAAGCAAGCTCGCATCATTGTAGTACACAGCAATTCGACCACCGCCACCGCTAAGATTGCTGGGGCCGTTCGCACCGCCTTCGACATCCAGCGTGCCGCCGGTTCCTTTTAGAATATTGCCATTAACAAAAATAGTTCCACCAGAACCACCCGACACTCCTTTGGCAGACAAGGTCCCGCCAGAAATATCCAATGAGTCGGCTGCAATTTTAATCCAGCCTCCACCCGAAGATCCCGCTCCCGCAGCAGCACTTCCCAATCCTTGAGGATTTCTGATATCACCATAAACCAAAGAGTTGCTACCGCTACTACCCATGCCTCCATAGGCCGCTCCGCCAATGGTCGCGCCACCGGGCCCACTGCGATCCGTATACCCGCGTCCATCAGTATCAATTTTACCCAACACGGTCAGATTGACGGTACTGATATCCAGCTTATAGGTCTCGGTGTTGGAATTACTGGTGTGAGTTAAGACTCCACCAGACTCTACAATAATATTATCCCAATCTCTGACTTGCCCCAGACGGCGCCATTCAAAATATCCATTCGGTCCAATATCCAAAGTTTTTGGATCCAATGGTGCTGGCATTGATATCAAGCCTGCGATAACAATTCTAAAATCAACCTTTGGAAAACGATGCAAGTACTCATCTGCTGGAAGTACAATAAAGGTTCCATCATTGCGTGTGCTGATACCGTCAAACACATCTATTGGAATAGGTGTCTCCACGCCCTGATAATGTGGAACAGCCCCTTCATTATCGGCGATCAAATATCCATTCTTCGGGGACACACTGCAATTTAAAGGATCCTTACAATTAAGATAGTAGATCGTTCCTGAAGCGCCCTTTGCGGCCCCTGCTCCTCCACCTCTGACGTGGGTGTTCGCAGTCAAGGTCGTCACGCCTCCGGTATAAGTGATGGTGTCGTAGTTCAAAGAAACCCGTCCACCACTACCACCTGAGTTTGCACAGCCGACAGTTGGAATCCCGGCACCAATAGAAGAAATGTTCGCACCAGATCCACCGATGTTCGCCGCTTTGATGTAAATAGAACCGCCGGAACCACCACCGCCTGAAGTCCAACAACTTGGTCCCGTCTGATATCCACCTACACCACCGTTGGAAACAATACTGCCCGTTGCAAAATCCAAGCTGGTATTGACCGTGAGATCAATGATCCCTCCGCCAGCGCCGCCTGCAACTCCACTGCCGGCACCGCCACCGCTACCCATAACACCGGGAATTTTTGCATTACCGTATGCCGGTGACTGTACTTTCCCAACCAAAAGACCACTGAGCCCACCGTAAGAAGCCCCCATCGCCCAGGTTCCCGACTGACCAGCTCCAGGTCCTAATGTCGATTTATATCCCGCACCTGAAGCCACCAAACTTCCATTGGTATCCAAGCGAAGATAGTCCGCTGTAATTTTTAAAATTCCATTGCCAACCGTTGCCGCATCACCGGCCCAGGCCTTCGCAGAAATCACACCATTATTAGAAACTCGTATTTGTGACTCAACGATTTCAGCGGTCGCTTCATATGGAGTCGCAGCATTACAAGCATCACGATTTCCCACGGTCCCACAAGAAGTCACAGTCTGCCCATGGAAGTAAGATCCGCCGCCGCCGTTAATGTACAATCCTACACGATGTCGGAACACGTAAGGACCATTCGCAGCAGGATAACTGTTATTAAGCGCATCTTTTGCGACCACAACAACTTTGTACTGATCATGCAGACGTAACTGACATCCCGCCAGCATATAAGACTTCGTTGCAGCCGAGACATTCACGGGACCACAATTCACTGAATTATCTAAATTCAAAATCGACACATCATAATTCGATGCATTCAGTGCGGTCTGCCAATTGATGATAGGATTAAGTCCATCATCCATATTGTCATCCGCCGTCGTATCACCCAAACCACCGGTGACTCCCAAGATCAAATATCCCGAAGTTGAATTGGTCACCGTAAAATTGAAATCATTGTTGGTTGCAGCAACGCTGAAGCCCGCAGCATCCAGAGCTATGACTGAAGCTTTATAAGAAGTGCCAGCAGTGAGTGTGCATCCTTCCATTGAAACTGAAGTGACATTGGCAAAGACCGTTATCGGTCCACAGATTGTCGTGCCACCTGTATTCTTAACTCTGATTTCATAGGAGTTTTCCCCTGTAGAATCTCCCCACACAATGGTCGGCACCAATGAACCTGCCAAAAATCCATCGGGTGAAATATCCGTACCACCCATAAGACCAATGATTCCAAAATTTGTCGGCGGCACTGTGTGAACTTGAAATGGAAAAAGGTCATTGCTTGCAGGTGAAGGTCCGGAAGCAAACAATGCGACGACGGAAGCTTTATAGGTTTTTCCCTCTGTAAGATTACAACCCGTCATCGTTTTAAAAATAACATCAGGCAATGTTGTGACCGGGGCACATTTGATCGTGGTTCCGTCATTTTCAAATATAGTAACTTGGTATCCGTTCTGATTCGCGGCATTTGTCCAACGAACTGTAGGAACCGCCCCGTTGGTCAAATAGCCATCGGCTGTGCCATCCGTACCACCAGTGATCCCAGTGATAGGAAAAAGCCCCGTGCCCGCCGGGTCTGAAAGCAAAATAGTATGAGCGTTGTTGGCAGAGTCCACCGCCGCCGCCCCATATTCAATGCGATCTAAACTAATAACAATATCCTGAAGAGGTTTGGGCCCACCGCCGGATTTAATTAAAACCGTCAGAATTTTTTCCGTCTCTCCAGGCCCAAAAATTACGGCATCACTTGGCAAAAGATCATAATCGACACCGCCACCTGTTGCCGAACCTGAAGTTTTCAAAAGTACTTTCGTGACAAAGGCAGAGGCTTGCGACAAACGAACCTTTGCGGTCGCCATAACATCAGATCTGGTTTTTGACTGACCAGCGTTTTCAAAACTGACACTGGGACGAGCTTGAGTTTCCTGAATCTTCAATGGAACAACAAGTACTGTCGAAAAAACACTGCTGTCACCTTCGATACGCAAGTTGAAGGTTTCATCCCCTTCATAAAGTCCATCCGCAACCGCCGCCAAAGGAATTCGGAAACTGGTGTCATTGGCACTTAGATTGACAGTTCCAGATGAGGTTACAAAGTCTGCGGTTCCATTTTCAACTGTCCAATTTAAAGTTGCCGCAGACTGAAGAGGTCGATTCAATTGAATGATCGCGTCGGTTGTTCCGCCCTCCGTGAATACCACTACAGAAGCTGTCGCGGCCATACCCACCTTAGAACTACTAGGACTGCCAGGGACGCTGGCTCCTCCGGTCTCGGTGCCAACATAACCTTCAACCTTTTTATCAAAGAGGTTGCAGGCCGACAAAGTCAGACTCAGCAGCAACAGCAGTGATATAAAAATCGTTCTATTCATAATCCCCTCAGATCCAATACCAGTTATGGATATAGAACTTTTGTTGGTGTGTTTTCAGTATCCGTTCTTGTTGTTCCAAGTTTGAAGTCCACGCCTTCACCCCAACAATAAGACTCTCCAGTCATACCAATTGCACAGGTATGAGTTCCACCAGTCGTAATGGCAGAAGAACCTGCATAGTCACTGATGGCAGTAAACACCGACGCGGTTGGAGCAATACGGAATAGCAAGGCTCCATCCCCAACCCGTCCGAGCGTTCCTTGCCCCCAGCAATAAACATTGGAATTATTCGCTACGATCGCACACGAATGTTCTCGACCCAACGACAACGATTTTGCAAAAGTTCCCATTGGCAATTGAGTTTTAACCGGTGCCAATCGTGTCAACGTATTGGAATCCCCAAGTCGTCCATCCAAGCCATAGCCCCAGCAATAGACACCCGAGTCTCCCGACAACAACACACAGGAGTGATCCCCACCACCTGCAATCTGAGTGACGACTGATCTTGCTGGGAATGAAGTACTCACAACTGCAACAGGCAGAGATCTGTCTGATGTCGAATTATTACCCAAACGCCCTTGAGCTCCGTAACCCCAGCAATAAGCTTTTCCGTTTGCGGTGTTCACACAAGAGTGAAGATCACCCAGATCGACTTGTTTAATTAAGCCTAAACCTGGAGTTGAAGACGTAACAACTGCCACTGGCTTATTCGAGCTTAACGGAGTATTTCGCCCTAGCTGTCCAAAGTATCCGTAACCCCAACAATAGAGAGTTCCGTCAGCATGCAATCCACACGCATGGCTCTTGCCGACTGAAAGTGATTTAAAGCCTAAGAACGAAGTTATACTGCTTGTATCCACAGGCACCGGAACTCCATATGAGATCGAATTGCCATTGCCTAATTGCCCCTCAGGATTATCACCCCAGCAATAAATTTTTCCATCGGTCGCCAGCGCACATGAGAATTCATAGCCCACTTCGACCTGCTTAAACGCAGCCCCGCCCGTCACCGAAGTCATAGTGATTTCATAAGGCGAATTGCGTGTGCTATTGCCACTACCCAATTGCCCTTTTGCTCCATTACCCCAGCAATAAACCTTGCCAGCGGTGTTGACACCGCAAGTATGGTTATAACCCGCTGACAACTGGGCAAATCCACGTTTACCAAGAAGTCCACTTACATCCACCGCGACTGGATCCTGAGAGAACACAAAAGCATTATTACCTAAACGTCCATCAGCACCTTGTTCACCCCAGCAACTGATCTTGCCGTCCGCAGTCAGTGCACAGTTGTGGTTTTCACCAACACTCAGTTTGAAAACATTTTTCAACGCACCTGGACCGTTCTTCACTTCGAGAGGAGTCAATTGATCACCGCTTGCCACCGCGCCCAAGCGTCCGCTGCCTGAGGCCCCCCAGCAAAAGACACGAGAATCCACAGTGCGCGCACAGGTGTGCTGTGCACCCGCTTGCACTTCAATAAATTGCGGTGTCGGTGTTATCGCAGACACATCGACTGCGACAGGCATATTCGAGCTGACGGCCGAATTATTTCCCAGCTGTCCATGTGAGTTTTGCCCCCAACAGTAAACTTTCGAATCCGCGTGAACCGCGCAGACATGTTCCGCACCGGCAGATAGATTTAAGAAACCTTGAAATCCTGTGATACCTGCAGTCGCGACCAATTTTGGAAGGCTTTGATTAATCCATTGCCCGTTGCCGATCTGACCGGAATCACCCTGACCCCAACAGACAATTCGGCCATTAGCGACCAGACCGCAGGTGAAGTTCGTGCCAGCTTCCAACGCTGTGATATCCATTCCATAAGAGGATTCATCAGTAGCAAAAGCAAAGCCTTTAAATTCATGAAGATGGCCATTTCCCAACTGACCTTCAAGCGCTCGTCCCCAGCAAACCACTTTGCCATTTTGCCATAGGCCACACGCATGATAAGGCCCCACCGCCAAGTCAGTAAATCGACCATAGGTCGGAATGGGGTTATTAAAAGCTCCCAGATAAGGCGAATCACAATTCGCGTAAGTATCTCCGCACGGCACGGCTTGCACCGGAGCATTACGATTTGTCACTGTCCCGTCGGAAAGATTATGCTGAGAATTTTCACCCCAACAGTAAATCTGCCCGTTAATACTAAGTCCGCAAGAAAACTCATTTCCTACCGAAACCTTCGTAAAGTATTTGATGGGGCCTGAAAGATCCAATTTCGCCGGTTGAGTTCTGACTCCCCCGTTGACACCGATACCTAACTGCCCTTTGCTGTTATCACCCCAGCAATAGGTTGAATTGTCAGTGCTTAATGCACAGGTGTTTTTGCTTCCGGCAATAACATCCTTCATAAAGAACTCTACGACATTGAAAGAAACACTCGCATCAATTGAGGTCGATGCCCGATTGAAGTTTCCCGCCAAGTCCTTGACAGAGTCAGCATCAATTGAGGGCACAATCGTGCCACCGACATCTACCGACGTGGCTTCAATACGGTACTGTCCCCCGGAAACATGGACAATATTCCAACGCACTCCCGAAGCAGAACCCTTCTGCTGAATCGAATCAACCGTAAAGGAAGCAGCATCAATATTTTCTGAAAACTGCACGTCAAAAGAAACGGGCAGCACCATTGTCGGATCGGCCTGCGACCCGGATTGATTTACAGTGACCGTGGGTTTTAAATTGTCATGAATGATCGAGTCACTGATACAAGCCGTTTCATTTCCCAACCGGTCCCGGAATTTTGCATAAACATTGTTCGGACTATTTGTAAAACTCAAAGTCCAATTTTTATTAAGATCATAAATTTCCCAAGTTCCCCCGGCGTTGCATCCGGCGGCACTTGTGACATACATAAATTGCGCACCTTCAGCGGAAAGCTGCAAGCCCACCGCCAGATAGTTCACATAAGTCTTATCACCTTCAATTTTAATTGACGGATTTTGTGGCGGCATTGTGGACTTCGTCCAAGAATAGAAAGTCGCCGCTGCATAGGCTTGCCATTTAACGCCATCAAATCCCACAACACATAATTTAATTGCGCCATCACTCAAACCCGAAATTGAATTTGTAATTTTAGTGGCAATGCCGATTCCAGCGCTATAGCCACTGCTGTCCGAACAAGTCGTCGAAGATGCCAAACCAACTTTATATTTGTAACTCGTTATCCCCGGACCAGCGACCGTGACATTTAAATTTGTAACATTCGAATAAAGATCAGGGACACCCGAAAGGGTCGTAATCACATCGTCTGAGGCCGCGCGCAAAGTGATATCTTTAGTAACCGAAGCTTGTCCATTGAAGTAAGTGAAAGTCACCACTTGATCAATGATTCCTGGTGCCGTCATCTTTGCTTCAAGATTCAATGTACAGGTTTCATTCGCTTTCAACAAAAGGGTGCAGGTTCCACCGGTTCCAGGATATGAGCCTCCGACAAAACGGAAAGGGGCTGTTAAGTCCGACGTGGCAATTGCACCCGCAGCAACGGCCCCGGAATTCTGCATGACGACTGACATCGTGACAGTCTGATTGACCGAACTGGATGGAAAAGCAAAAAGATCTCCACTTACAAAACTCAATTGTGTCGGAACAGAGGGATCAATCAATTTCACCAGCGTCGTCAATGGCGCGGGGAACACTGTTGAGTCCATGACGAGTTCCAACTCCTGTGTGCCATCAATGGTGTCGTTCTTATAGCTTTCCAATGCAAAGGTAAACTCTGTCTGATCAGGCTTTACGATCTCCATTCCATTCGGGTGAATAAATCGCCCAATGCCAGCACGCACTTCCCAAGACACATAAGCTTGGACTTTAATGGGCCGCTCGAATTTCACATTCACCAGGGCGATGTTGCCCTCAATAATTTCAATATTGGAAGTCATCACCTTTGCTGCGACAAGTTCCTGACCGAAAGTGGGCAATGGCTCTGTAGGTGACGAGACTGTGCAACCCAAAAGCAAGCTTGAAATGAATGCCAGTGATAACAATGCTCTTACCATGACAAGCCCCCAATAGTTCCAGCGTCACCCAAACGATCCGAACTACCCGCACCGGCATTCGCACTCGATGTGATGCTGCCGACATAGCTGGCTCTGCTTCCAGATACATTCAGAGAAATGCGACCGCCGCCGCCAGAACCACCCATATGAATACCAGTTGGAACAGCACCACCGTCCGCGTGGATTTCTGCGAATGCCCCATCCAGATCCGTGGTATTGATATAAACAGAACCACCGGATCCGCCGCCACCGCTCTTATCCGCTCCGTCTTGAATACCTACGGCACCATTCGCAAAGATGCGACCTTCCAAGGTCAAGGTGTTGTTCACTTTCAAATAAATGGCACCGCCACCAACACCGCCGCGGCACAATCCATTAATTGGATTGCCAGCAGCACCACCGCTTCCAATGTCTTTCGCGGGATTCACTGGATCTTGCAGATTTGGATCCCCATAAGACACACCACCCGGCATCGACGAAACACCGGTCCAACTAGGAACCGTGCCACCCACGCCGCCATGTCCACCACCGGAACCGGAGTAACCAAACGTGTTAATAGTACCAGCCCCCAGACCCTGACCGCACTGATAGCCTTTGTATGAAACATCGATGCTCGCGTCAGGCTTCAACCAGAAATTATTTGCCTCAATATTCACAAGATAATTTTTCAGATCCGAAGGTTTCGTATTCGGAGAATGTGTGATCATTCCCCCCGGCTCTACCGTTAGATTGTTCAGTACAAAGCTTCCCGTTTTTGAGAAAATCAAACGTCCCGTCGGTTGGATCACCAAATTATTTCCTGGGAAGGTGACGGCTCCGGCCAATCTCAACGGGTAAGTCAGATCTGAACTTGAAAATGCAAAACTCGCCAGAGGCCCGATATAGACGCCGGTGGTTGAACCGACGTCGATGACATCAAAAGTTTCTGTTTGAAGAATTGCCGTCTCACTTCCTTCGGCATAAGCAATAATCCCGTTGTCCATGATCAAATGCTTATTCAAAGGATTATTAGAGCCGTCTCGCTTCTCAATGTAAGTAGTTCCTGCGGCACCATTGATGTTACCACCGCGTGCTCCACCGAAGTTTTTAATCGAAACTGAAGATAGACCACCAGTATACTGATCGTCCTTGTAGATTATCGCAATACGACCACCGCTGCCTGAACCAGGAACATGCCCTCCGGCCGCAACCTGACCTGGACTGCCTGAAGCTTCGACTCTTCCACCGGCCCCATCGATAATATTAGTATTTATATTGATACCGCCGCCACTGCCGCCCGAGCCCGAATAGAAGGCTCCGAAAGTTGAAGCACCACCGGCATTACTTTTAATAGTTCCGTTAAAAGTAAATCGATTTGCGACCTTGATAAGAGCAAGTCCTCCACCTCGGCCGCCCCAAGTTGTTCCTCCACCGCTACCCATATCGACCGGATTTGAAATAGATCCATAGGGTTGCGTCTGCGCAGTTCCACCGGCATGTCCAAAACCACCGTAGCTGGCTCCTGCCGGACTGGTGAGATTTCCACCGGGGCCTCCGCCGGGACCGCAGGCCTGGGCAAATCCCCGAGCATTCAAAGGCATATCTCCATCTAATGTGAAGTTATCCAAATCCAGATTTACCGCGTAATTTTGAACAGCACAGCTAGCGTTATAAGAGTGAAATATAGATGCGCCCTGATTCACCACTAAATTATTAAAGATCGGTTTTCCAAAGGCTGTGTTGGTTCTTAGATCAACCTGACCTCCGTAGGCAACAGTCAGTGTGGAAGTCGTCGGCTGTAAAGTACCTTCAACCACAATCTTATAATTAATCGTAGAATCCGGCATTACAAAGGTAGCACTTGGAGGAACGCGAACTACAGCATCCTTGTCTACGATGACCGTTTTAACAGGTATGTTGTTCGGTAGATTGGTTTCAATACCCTCTTGTCCATAACCACGGCCGTAATTGCGAATGATCAAAGTTCCAAGAGCTTCATCCGTGTCCTGAACAAAAATAGTTCCCGCCGCAGAGAAAGAATCGCCACCATAGGCCGTCAGGTTCATATTGAAGACGCCATAATTATCATTCTTATAGCGAATGGCAATGCGTCCTCCGGAATCGTTACCGCCACCATTTGCAGAAACTTTCGCTGTCGTTCCCGCAAGAGTTAGCGTACGAAGATTGATTGTTCCGCCACTGCCTCCACCGTCGGCAGCAAGGATTCCATTGAGTGTTGATGTACCCGTGACATTTATCTGAATGCGACCGCCGCCAGATGTTCCCGAGTCACCACTTCCCAGATCAACAGGATCTTGGAAGTCTCCATAAGGCTGAGCATCCTGCGTTCTACCGCCATAAGCTGCAGAGTTGCTACCGAACCCAGTACCTGTGCCCGGCTTAAATCCTTTTCTGGAAACATCAATTTTCGATCCACCCTGCATCTCTAGGGTGCCTAGATCCAAATTCACCAGATATGGCAAAGTGGCTGCATTAACACCATTATAAGAGTGAGAAATAAAAGAGCCCTCTTTCATCTTCAGGCTCGTCAAGGAATACAATGTTCCTCTTCTAAACTCGAGATATGAATCTTTCTCCATCGTCAGTGTGTTATCCGGAGAAACCAGGTTACCAGCAACAACAATGCGATAATCTAAAGTAGAAGATGGCATGTTGTAGGTATCTGCACTGTTCACCCGCAAAGTTGCCGTTCTTCGAGTTTCAAATTTATCCACCGTGACCCCAATCAAAGCTGGAGTCTCTGCGCCTTGATTGTAAGGATTAGAACCATTGTTAAATATGATTTTTTCATTCACCGACGGGGCACCGGTATAGTTCAAGTAAATTGTGCCCGCGCCACCTGTAAAATAATTGTAGCCGTAGCCACCGAAAGTTCGAATTTTTTCAAAATCCACCAATGACTGAAAGCCGGCAGTATAACTATCGACATCATAGACAACAGAAATACGTCCACCACCGCCGCTCCCTGATACATACGCTGTAGCGGATGGAACATAGATGCAACCACTGCCCCCTGTCGCGGAAATGGTGCCATTAGCACCTTTCACTTCATGAGCAGTGATATAAATCGCGCCCCCGGAACCACCACCATTTACATTGGTGCTAATAGCAGCGTCTTTGCCATCCGCATTGATCACGCCATTCAAAGTCAAAGTGCTCGTTGCATTCAAACGGACATATCCACCGCCGGATCCACCAATCACGCCACTGTTGATAACTGCGCCACTGCCTATCTGATCCGGAGCTTTAATCTTTGCAGATGTATAATCGTAAGCCGTCCCACCCGCAGCTGCGTCGATCGTTCCGTTCTGACCGCCGTAACCACCATAACCCGCACCAGTTCCGTTAGCTGTCGATTTGCCCGGGCCATTCGCCGCTGCATAACCTCTTTTGGAAGTATCAATTATGCCATTGATGACAGCATTCGTAACATCCAAGCTGACAATATAGTTCTGTGCTGTGTTGTTATATGTGTGAGTGAGAATTCCACCCTGATCCAAATTGAAATTGGTCACGGTCAATGGAGTGTTTTTTCGCCACTCCAAATAACCACCACTTCCAACCGTGAGAGTGTTTCCTGAAGGCAAAGCTAAATCACCCTCAGTCACCAAGCGGTAGTTGATCGTCGGCGTTGGCAAAGTGAAAACCTGTGAGGGCTGAATCCAAACTGTTCCGGTGAAATCAGTGGTTATACTATCAAATCGATCCGCTGCAGAAAGAGGAGTCAAAATATATTCGTCGTAAGTGCGGGTCCCGTTATAGACAAGAAGATTTCCATAGGTATCGACACCGACACGATTATGATAAACCGTTCCTGCCGCACCATCTTTGGTACCTGCTCCGCCAAAGATATCGTACTTGATCCCAGGGACCCCTCCGACATATGTGGTATTCGTGTAGTTGATGGCGATTCTTCCACCACCACCACCGGCGCATCCACCGCTACCATCACCACCTGTGGACGCAAGCAGCGCCCCTGTTCCACTCACGTTCGTCGCAGTGATATTAATACTGCCGCCGGAACCACCGCCGCAGCCTGGTGAACCTGAAGCAATGATCTGCCCTTTCAGATCAAGATTAGTCACCTGAATATTGACATAACCGCCACCTGAAGCCGCTAAAGATCCACTTCCCAAATCAGTTGGATTTTTGGTGGAACCATAAGCATTTCCCCTGGCACCTGTTGAGGCAATTCCACCTTGGCCTCCGTAGCTGGCACCCATACCACCAGTTCCAGTACCACTTCCGTTTCCAGCGCTATATCCTCGGCCTTGAACATCAATCATTCCGGCCAGATTTAAATTTGTAGTCACAAGATTCAAAGCATAAACCAAGCTCGATGCATTGTAGCTGTGAGTCAGCGTTCCACCCACTTTGACAGAAATATCTGTCCAACTGTTGATGGCATCGTTTCGTCGCCATTCGAGATATCCATTCAAACCAATTTGCAGATGAGTGGGGACGGTTGGATGAGTTGTCAGCGTCCCAGCAACAACCAGTCGATAAGTCAGCTCAGGACGTTGCAATTGATAAGAATCGCCCGCAGATAAAATCAACGTTCCATAGTTCCGTGTGACAATTTCATTAAAGGTCTCTGACAACGGCAACGGAGTTTCAACTCCTTGAGTTTGCGTATTCGCACCACTGTCCACGACCAAATATCCCAAGGGATCCGTGAAAGTTGAATAATACACAGTTCCCGTAGCCGTTCCAACTCCGCCACCACGAACCCAAAGGCCCATGCCCGTAAGGCCTCCGGCATGTTGCATATTTTCATATAATAATGCGACGTGACCGCCAGAACCACCTTTGCTGCCGGTGCCGCCGAGGCCCCCTTCAGCTGAAATAGTTCCACCAGAACCTGCGACGTTCTTGGCATTGACCACAACACTTCCACCCGAACCGCCGCCAGCACCAGTGGCACCGTTACGTCCTCCTGATTCAACCGAGCCGCTCGCAAAACTTAATTTTTGATTTACTGTGATCTGCGCAATTCCACCGCCAGCACCACCAAGATTTGCACCGTTTGTTCCACCACCGCTACCCAGCGTATCCGGAGCTTTTACCAAACCATAAGGTTGAGCTTGTGCTAAAGCGCCCACCAACGAACCAAATCCACCATGAGCTGCACCCGCTGCTGGATTCCCATCCGCACCTTTACCCGGACCGTTGCTGGCAGCAAAGCCCCGACCTGTCATCGAAATCTTGCCGCCCTTACTAAGTAATAAATAGTCCGCTGTGACTTTCAGAATTCCATTGCCAATAGCTGGAACCCCTGTCGAATAAGCCGTTCCTGCCAACACGCCATTCTGATCAACTCGAATCTGCGTTTCACTAAGCTCTTCGCTAACAACATATGGAGTCGTCGAATCACACAAGTCACCATCAGGTCCACCACAACTTGTGATCGGAATTCCACGATAGTAAGAACCCACTCGCCCAGGCCCTACCGGTTCACCCGAAATATAAAGACCCACTTGATGTCTAAAAATAAAAGGTGAGTTCGCTGCGGGATAAACCAGATCACTGGCATCATAAGCCGACACTTTGACTTTATATTGTTCATGCAGATCCAAGCGACAATTCGTGAAGGTCACCTGGCGGTCAGTGCCCGGAACGCTGACCAATGGACACTTTACCGAGTTGTCCATATTTAAAAGAATCACTTCATAACGTTGTGCACCCGCAGCGATTTCCCATTGAATAATCGGATCAACCCCATCATTCATTTTATCATCTGCCAGAGTGTCGCCAGTGCCACCCATGACTCCCGTGACCACATAACCCGCAGGAACTTCTGTCACCAGGAAACTGAACAAGTCATTTGAAGCCGATCTCTGATTTCCAGCCGCATCCCTCGCGACAAGCTTGATCTTGTAGTTAAGCCCACGAGTTAAAGAACAATCAGAAAATGAATAGGCCGTGACGTTTGCACCAACAATAACTTCAGGACAGACCGGAAGATTTCCGGTCTCACTCACGACACTCACGGCATAACTATTTTCACCAGTCGTATCAATCCAAGAGACTGATGGGTTTACGGTACCGGCCAAAAAAGAATCCGGATTCAAGTCAGTTCCACCAAAGGCTCCCAAAATCTGTGGAGCCGCTGGCGGCAATGTGTCCACCGTGAACGGGAACATATTATTATTGGCATTCGAGTACGTACCACTCTTATCCACTTCAAGGGATATCTTGTACGTAGTGCCCTCAGCCAAGTTGCAACCTGCATAATCATAGCTGGTGATTGAGGCGCCCACTGTCACCGGCCCACACAATAAAGCACTGGCATTATTGTAAATCGCCAAACGATATCCCGTCGCACCCGGTGCCGCCGTCCAAGAAATCGTCGCATGATTTCCGTTGGTCAGATAGCCATCTTGCTTTGTATCCGTTCCCCCAGTAACACCAGCGATAGATGTTAAAGCAGAAGCTCCGTTATCCTGAATATAGACGGAGTGAGTGGCATTACCGCTGTCCAAGCTGACCAATGAAGTCACGGCCGTTGCCGTAATTTTAACTTCTTTCATAGCTCCGGGAGCTACGTCTGCCCGTGGATAAACTACGATATCTTTTGCAGTTGTTCCGGCTTCAATGATGACAAAGTTCTTGTCCGATATTGTATAGTCCACACCATCAGCGGCTGTGCCAGAGATTGTAAAATCAACTTTAATGGGAATGGCTGTCGCCTGGGACAAAAGAACTTTAACATTGGTTTTCCCGGCACTTTTCAAAACAGTTTGCGATGGAATCTGAAAGCTCACCGCAGGTTGCGCCGCCAGCTCTTGAATTTTCAGGGGAACTGACAAAGTTCCCAAAAAAAGCAAAGCATCGCCGCTCAAGCGCAGATAGAACTTTTCTTCTCCCTCATAAAGAGCGTCCGTCTTGGCAGTTAAATTTAATTCTAAGGAATCCGCACCCGACGCTAATGACAGGGTTCCACTGGTCGCTAGAAAATCACTCGCGCCATTTTCGATACTCCAGTTCACCGTTGTATTACGAGGCAACGGCTTGTTGAACTGCACGACTACTTTATTGGTTGCACCTTCGACAAAAGAAACTTCAGGAAGAGTGGACGTCATTACCAACAAATTTGAGATAGGAGTTGTCGAGCCACCGCCGCTTCCAGCTTGCGTATCACCACCAACAAACCCTTTTAGGTCTGTTTTTTCACATGCCGCCAGCACCATGGTTGTGGCAATGAATAGCGATATTTTCTTCAACTTCTTCACAAACTTCATCGATGCTCCAAGACGTCCCGAATCGACAAACAAAAAAACACAAATTTTCATCTACAAAACACTGTTGCTTCTCACATTTTAGCGTGTTGAATATGATTTTTCCTACGTTTTTTTGGTAACCGCCTTGACCTAAGGCGGATGGTTTTTCACTGAAATGAATCAATGTAATACATCTCGACTAAGGGCTTGTTCAGTACGTACTAATGGCAAGCTCGACCTAAGTTTGTTGACGGAGCAAATTCTTACAAAATAAAAAAACGTCATTGCCCGACTCCTTTTAGAACAATTCTATTTCCAATAAAATTGGCCAACCATTCGAACTGCGGAGTTCTTCAACAAGTTCAATTTTAAAAATTGTTACAATCTCTTTAACTGGGACCTGTTTTATACCGATACGTTCAGTATGGGTGCACCACAAAAACTAGATATCTATTCCCTAAAAAGTGAACGCAAAGGCCTCGCTGGGCGCCTTGAGAACCTGCTGCGCGAGTTTAAGATCATTGTTCATCTCGTGATGCTGGCTCCACTCTATATGATTGGCGGCGCCTGCATAGGGCTGGCACTCTTACCTGGATTCTATCTTTTTAGTTGGATGAGTTCATGGAGTGAGGGCGTTTCTCAAGGTCTGAGATTTTGGCTCCTAGGAAGCAGTTTAGGTCTGGGATATTTCATGTATGGTTTTTCCATGATCATGATTGTACCCACTTTGAATTTTCTATTTCGAACGAAACTTTCCGAATGGCGTGGTCCCTATTACTCACTGCCTGCCATCCGCTGGTATGTCCATAACGGTCTAACTTACATAGTTCGCTATACATTTCTAGAGTTCATCACGCCAACACCTTTTAATCTTTTCTTTTTCCGCATGATGGGAATGAAAATCGGCGAAGGCACAATCATCAACACGTCACATCTCTCTGATCCCTCATTGGTGGAAATGGGACGCAAAGTAACACTCGGTGGATCAGTGACGATTGTTGCTCATTATGGCCAAGGTGGATATTTAGTTTTAGCTCCGGTTAAGATCCACGACAAAGCCACCATCGGATTGCGCGCTATTCTTATGGGTGGTGTGACAATTGGAGAAGGTGCCAAGATTCTGCCAAACTCTGTGGTGCTACCAAAGACCCATGTCCCTGCGGGTGAAACCTGGGGTGGAGTTCCCGCGCGTCGCATAGATCCTAGCGAACTGACAAAGGTCTCTTAACTTCGTGTAAAAGCATAAAAAATGGGAGCCAAAAGCTCCCATTTTTATTTTCGATTATTCAAACCTAATTCAAAAAAATATGACTAAGCGATTTCCAACTCACCCGCACCAATTGTCGCCGCAAGTTTAGCACGCAATCTTGCCACGGCTTGAGCATGAAGTTGAGATACGCGAGACTCCGTCACGCGCAATACTTGCCCGATCTCTTTTAAATTTAAATCTTCATAATAGTAAAGAGAAAGTACCAAGCGTTGTCTTTCAGGCAATTCTTCGATGGCCTGTGCAACAACTTCTTTGATATTTTTAACATTCAATTGATTGAAGGGACTGTTCGTTCTGGAACCTTCCAAGATATCCATGATGGACTTCTTGTCGGTGTTACTGAATGTTGTTGCCTGATCGATCGGCAACAGACTTACCGGACGAACTTGATTAACCAGATCATGGAATTCATCGATCGAGCAATTCAACTGCTTGGCAACTTCTTCATCTGTTGGTGCGCGTCCCAAGTCCGCTTCCAATTGAATCATGGTTTTATCAAGAAGTTTTGCTTTATCACGGATAGAACGCGGAACCCAGTCTTGAGCTCTCAATTCATCCAGAATTGCTCCGCGGATACGGAATTCAGCATAAGTTTTAAATTTATTATCACGAGTGGAATCGTATTTTTCGATGGCATCCATCAAACCGATTACACCGGCAGAAATCAAGTCATCAAGTTCGATATTAGAGGGAAGGCGCACAGCAATCTTCTGTGCGATAAACTTGATAAGAGGCGCATATTCTCTGATAAGGTCGTCTTTTTTAGTCGGCGCGAGCTGACGTGGCTCATCCTTGTACTTCTTCAACAATGCCGCATTTTTCGCCATATTTTTCCCTCTTAAAACCATGTTAACAAACAGGTGTTCGTGCTGAAAGTCCAATTCTCAGGAAATCTATTCTCAACTCACTTATGCAGACCCAACGACTTGGTCCCAAAACATCTGCATTCCACCGCCAGCCTCAACCTGCTTCGAGGATTTCTCGATCTGCATAGAAATTTGGCGAATTGCTTTTGATGATTCTGCACCGACATCCTGTCTCACGATGAGACGCTGCATTTGGATTGCTTTTTTCAAAACGACGTCATTCGGAACTGAACCCCAGTAATCAAGACCTATGTATAGAAACTTGTTTACCACGTCATTGAAGCGCTTATACAAGCCCAAACCCTCTTCTTCATCGCGCACTTGATTGCACATAATAGAGAAGTGATTGACCTTGTACTGCTTATTCAAAACTTTGATTAAAGCGTAGGCATCTGCAAAGCTCGCAGGATCAGGCGTGATGACGACTGAAACTGTTTGAGCCGCAGAGTTCAGGAACAAGACATTTTCAGCAATGCCCGGTGCTGTATCAATCAACAGATAATCAAAGCCCAATGGCAAAGAGCTCACCGCTTCCACCATCGCTCTTCTTTCGAAGTGATTCATATGATTGAACTCGACCACGCCACTGCCGCCTGGAATCAAGAATACATCCTTCGATACTTCCGTAAGAATGTCCTTCATCTCTTTGCGACCCGAAATGATGTCATGCATATTTCCGTTGGTTCTCATGCCGAACAGGATATCAACGTTGGCCATGCCCAAATCGCCATCAAGGATCAAAACTTTTTTGCCCTTTTGCGCCAAGGTCAATGCAAGGTTGGCAACCAACGTCGTCTTACCAACGCCGCCCTTGCCTGAAGTCACACTGATCGTGCGTGTGCGATACATATCAAAAGCATTTATTCTTTTCATACAGCTTCAGAATCCTGTTGTTTCAGTTGAGTGATTTTGAAAATAAGATCCAACAAACGTTCTTTGGTTGCGAATTCATAGTCCTCTGGAACTCTCGCACCGATACCAAATGAGTGAAGTGGGATATCAAAACGTTTCTGGAAGTTAAAGATAGTCCCATGCTGAGCAGACTCATCTAAACCAGAGAAAATCACGTCTTTATAGTTTAACATTGAGTAACGACGACCCAACTCAGTCACATCGCCGTCTTTCGAGTTCGCGGAGAGAACCAAATGGATATTGGGATTCAATGCCTGCGGCGGCAAAAGACTGCGCATCATTTGAATCTCATCGTTATTTTTAAGACTCAAACCAGTGAAATCCACCAAAACACAATCAACATTGGCAAGGTATCTCATCAAGTTGTGCCAGTCGTTTTGTGTACGGATCACAGAGAATGGTACATTCAAAATTTGCGCATAGATCTTCATTTGATCAGCAGCACCCACTTTGAAAGTGTCTGTCGTGAACAAGGCAACCTTCTTGCCTTCGCGAACGACCATATTGCTGGCCATCTTGATCATCGTAGAAGTTTTACCCGCACCGGCTGGGCCGACGAAACAATGAATTTTTCCCGCTGTTGGATTGCTTACAATTTTTGTTGCATCCAATACATGACGAGCCACCCAAGCTTCTACCAGGGCTTTATTTTTGAGTTTCAAGGCTGGCAAGGTCTCTTGCGCCTGAGTCAAAATGTCCGCCGTGATTTCCGGGGCCACACCCGCAGAAGTCAATTTTTGGAAGATCGCGCTCAAGTCATAGTTGATGCCGTAATCAGCACCGGGATGAGAACCCACAAAGCTTTGGGGCATCTGTTGGAACTGAGTAATAACCTGCTTCAAGCTGGCAATTTCATTTTTCAATGCACGAATTGCTTCAGACTCCTGGTCTGGAGCTGCAGCGACCGGTCTAGCAACTGGCTTCGCCACTGGTTGCGTAACTGGTGCTGGAGCCGCCTGTTGTCGGCGGGTTCCTGTAAAAGTCTCCTCTTGCTCTTGGAAAGCATTCAAAGCTCTTTGTGCCGATGCACGAACTCGTTGCTCTGACATCTGTTGTTGACGAGCGTATTGATTTTCGTCTTCTTCGATATCGATATAGCGACGCTGCGTAATCTGCGCAGGTGGCTTATTTTTTTGCGTATGCTTGTCGACCATCTTAGTGATCAACTCTTTTTGTTGACGGGCGGAGCTTTGATGAAATCTTTGCTGATCTTGTTCACGAAGACGCGACTCTGCAAACTTCTTTCTTTGCAGGGTTTCTTCTGAAACTGCAGCCGTGATTTCCACGCTGCCTTCGCCGACCAAACCAAAGCTCTTATTGTTGTCTCGTGCTGAAAGAATGATGGCATCGGGACCCAACTGGGTCTTCACCATCTCGAGTGCTTCTTTCATCGTACGTGCTTCGAATTTCTTAACCTGCATGGTTCATCTCCACAAGAGCAACTGATTGGACGTCCGCATCTGCCGTCAGTTCGTTATGAGAAAGGACTACGAGTTGCGGAATAAATCTTGAAGTTAATTTATACAAATGGCGGCGTGAGGTCGGGCTGGTCAGCAGAATCGGCTGACTGGCAATTTCAGGATGACTTTCAACCGCACGCGCAATTTCATTAATCAAACGATGAGCCGTGCTTGGATCCATGACCAGTTGCACGCCTTGTTCTGTTTGTAGCAATGAGTTCGCAATCAACTCTTCAATCACTGGATGAAGTGTCATCACAGGGATATTGCCTTGATCTGTTGTGTACTTCGCCGTGATTCCACGAGCCAATGACTTACGCACACCTTCCGTCAACACTTCGATATCTTTAGTGCGGGGAGCATCGTCCGCCAAAGACTCAAAAATCGTAAGCAGGTTACGAATCGAAACTTGTTCTTTCAACAAGCTTTGCATAACACGCACCACAGATCCCAATGGAAGAAGATCTGGAATAAGTTCATCCACCACTTTGGGATGTGTCTTCTTGAAGTTCTCAATAAGACTTGAAGCTTCCTGACGACCCAACAATTCGTGAGCATGTCCGCGGATAAGCTCAGTGATATGAGTGGCCATAACAGTTGGAAGATCCACAACTGTGTATCCTGCGAATTCAGCATCTTCTTTACGAGCCGGTGAAATCCACATGGCATCCAAACCGAATGCCGGTTCTTTGGTAGGAATACCGTCAATAGTATCGGAGACATTGCCTGGATCCATTGCCAGCATAGAATCAGGACGAAGAAGACCGCCACCGACTTTGTTGCCTTTGATCAACATGCGGTACTCTCCGGGAGCCAACTGCAAGTTGTCACGGATATGAATACTTGGCACCACGATCCCCAAATCCAAGGCAAATTGCTTACGGATGCTGACAATACGTTCTAACAAGTCACCGCTTTGGTCTGACTCAACAATATTGATAAGTCCATAACCCACTTCCAGCTCGAGCATATCGACAGGAAGCATCGTTTCGATGTTTTCTTTTTTCGGCACGTTGGCCGCTGCTTCGATCTGTTTCTTTTCTGCGGCAACAGTCTCTGCTTTGTATTTGGTAATGACCCAAGACATACCGCACATCAATCCGCCCATCATCAAGAACGGAAGTGTCGGCAAGCCCGGCACCAGACCCATAAGGATCAAAACACCACCAGAAATCATCACGGCACGAGGATTCAGCAAGAGCTGACTTGTGACCTCAGTACCCATGTCTTTATCTGAATTTGAAGTACGAGTAACAATGATACCGGCAGCAGTAGAGATGATCAAAGCTGGGATCTGCGCAAGCAAACCATCCCCGATCGTCAACATCGTATAGACTTTCGCGGCATTACCGACATCAAGGCCTTTTTGAATGACCCCGATACCCAAACCACCGATGATATTGATCATCGTGATGATAATACCGGCGATAGCGTCTCCGCGTACGAACTTGGAGGCACCATCCATTGCCCCGTAGAAATCGGCTTCTTGCTCGATGGCTCTACGACGTTTGCGGGCTTCCGCCTCAGTGATATGCCCCGAGTTCAACTCCGCATCGATGGACATCTGCTTACCAGGCATCGCATCCAATGTGAAACGTGCAGCGACTTCGGCCACGCGCCCAGAACCCTTGGTGATTACCATGAAGTTGATCACGATCAGGATCACGAACATCACGAAACCGATAACATAGTTTCCGCCGACCACGAAATTCGCAAAAGAGGCGATCACGTGTCCCGCAGCGGCCTCCCCTTCATGTCCATGAGTCAGAATCAAACGCGTTGTTGCCACGTTCAAAGACAAACGGAACAAAGTCGTCATCAAAAGAAGTGACGGGAAGGATGTGAAATCCAAAGCTTTTTGCGTATATAAGCTCACCAAAAGAATGAGAATACTGATGGCAAGAGAGAACGTCAGAGAGATGTCCAATAGCATCGGAGGCAATGGGATGATCATCACCGCCAAGATAGCCAAGACGCCAAAAGCAATAAGAAGATCTGTATTCTTAGTGTACTTTTCGAATCTCTTTAAAAATTGAAAAACGTCTTCCATTATCTTTTCTTCCTACGCAAACGATAAACATACGAAAGAACTTCTGCCACAGCGACAAAAAGCTCACGTGGTATAACTTGACCAATCTTCATTGTTTTAAAAATAGTTCGAGCCAGAGGCTTATTCTCCACGATGGGAATATTGTTCTCTCTGGCAATCTGTTTAATATTCTCGGCCACTGAATCCGCGCCCATGGCAATCAATTGCGGCGCTGGCAAATTGTCGGAATACTTTAAGCAAACTGCGATATGGGTGGGATTGGTGATGATCACGTCAGCCTTGGGAACTTCTGACATCATACGCTTGCTGGCCATTTCCCTTTGAATACGACGAATGCGCGATTTGATCATAGGATCACCCTCGCGCTGTTTGTGCTCTTCTTTGATTTCCTGCTTCGTCATCATCATCTTCTTTTCAAGGTCCCAGCGCTGATAGAAGTAATCAGCTGCTGCCAAAACCAGCATCACGGCTCCGACACCGCCTAAAAGTTTAACGACGACGGCACCCAAATAAGAAATGATCTGCTCGACAGAAAAGCTCATCATGTAAGGAATTTGACGGACTTCGCCGCGCAAAAGATAATACAAAATGAGACCGATGGCGCCCATCTTCAACAGCGATTTTACCGCTTCAATAACGGAACGCATGCTGAAGACACGCTTGAATCCATCTACGGGATTTACTTTTTCAAACTTCGGAGTGAGTGCATCTTCGACTTGCATGAAACCAGTTTGAGCCACTGAACAAGCAACGCCCAAGATACCGGCAATGCCGACAACTGGCATGATCAGGATGAAAGCGGTTTTACCGTTCATCATAAAGGCCTCTGTGAAATTGCCCTTACGGACAAGTTCAACCATATTGGGGCCGAAAGAATATTGGAAAAGGTCGTAGAAATTTTTAAAGAAGAAGCGACCCAAAAAGTAAACGCTACCAGCCGCAGCGAGTAGTAATACCGCTGACGCAAGTTCCTTTGAATGTGCAACGTTGCCTTGCTTACGGAACTCTTCCCGTCTGGCATCCGTTGCTTCTTCGGTCTTTTCGCCGTTATCGTCTGACACTTCAGTTCCTTCCTAGAACCTAGCTTGTCTACACTCCGACTTCGTCGGAGTACGCAAGTCTACTCAAACCTTCATAGTTTGAGTTACTTACACTACAAGTGTTTCATCACGTCGAACAGTTTGCTAGACGTGATCTCAATCAAACCAGTCATCTCCATTGTCAAAAGTGGGAGACAAATAAAAACCACTGTCATTCCTAGCATGATCGTCACTGGCATACTTGTTACCAGGACATTGATCTGGGGCACGGCTCTTCCCAAGATCCCGAATGCTAAATTCACCAACAGGATGGTCACAATCACCGGTGCACACATCTTGATGGTTAAAACCAAAGCCATTTGACCAAACAACGCCATCTCTGCGAAGGGTCCGATATTTAATTGTAAAGAACTGACTGGCACCAACTCATAACTTTTCACGATCGCATTGATCAGCATGTGATGACCATTGATCGAAAGAAATATCAACGTGCCCAAAGTAGAATAGAAAGTATCCAGAACGTTTCCGCTTGTTCCCATCATGGGATTGTACATTTGCGATGCACTCAAACCGACGCTCATGGAAACCAAATCCCCTACCATTGTGACAACGAAGAAGAACAGGCGGGTTAAGAATCCCAGGGCTAATCCAACAATAAGTTCCCGGATAGCTAAACCTATAATATCACTTGAGATTGCCAGGTAGTTCACATTCCCAATGCGCACCACCGGGAAGATCAGCATGCTTAGAACCACGGAAAGAAGAATTTTCACAGGGGCATTGATCGCTGTCGCGCCAAAGAATGCCGAAGACATGATAAATGCCAACATGCGCAGAAGGATCAGCGCAAAAAGCAAAATCTGTGCTTCAGTCAATGCCGTATAGTTAAACATCTATTCCCTGACCATCACTGCAATATTATCAAACAGATTCACTGTGTAAGCGCTCATTACGTCCATCATCCACGGCCCGGCCAGGACAAAGACCAACGCCACTACAATCATTTTCGGAATAAAGGTCAAAGTCGCTTCATTGATTTGAGTTAGTGCTTGGAAAATACTCACAGCCAAACCAACCACCAAAGTTGAAATCAACAATGGAGCTGCCAACAATGCCGTCGTTCTCAAAGCGTCTTGACCCAATTTGATTACTAATTCTTCTGTCATCTTTCACCTCACCCGAAACTCTTGACCATGGAACCGATGAGCAAACCCCATCCGTCAACCAGGACAAAAAGCATGATTTTAAAGGGCAACGAAATCACAACTGGAGGAAGCATCATCATACCCATCGCCATCAACACACTCGCTGCGACGATGTCGATCACAAGGAATGGCAGGAAGATGATAAAGCCAATTTGGAAAGCCGTTTTCAGCTCAGAAACCACAAAGGCCGGAACCAAAACCATCGTCGGAACTTCCGCCCGTGTCTTTGGTTTATCAATTTTGGAAAGCTTCACAAACAAAGCCAAGTCCGCGTCACGAGTTTGGGTGAACATGAACTTTCTAAGAGGCGCCAAAGTTTTTTCAATGGCCGCGTCTTGAGAAATCTTGCCTGCGATATAAGGCTGAATCCCGTTGGTATTCATCTCATTGAACGCAGGCTGCATAATAAAGAATGTCAGGAACAAGGACAAACCCACCAGCAATTGATTTGGTGGCATTTGCTGAACACCCATCGCTTGTCTTAAGAAAGACAACACGATGATGATGCGGGTAAAGCCGGTCATCATGATCAAGATTGCCGGAGCCAGTGTCAGCACCGTCATGATCAAGATCAATTTAACGGCATTCACCACTTCATTAGGATTGTCTGTCGTCTTAAAACCCAAGTTTACTGTCGGCAAAGTCACTTGCGCAAAAGCGCTGGAACTTGCCAACAAAACAAGCGGCAGAAGAAGGAAACTCAGGAGTGCAAGCCAGTTGTGCTTTCTCACTGGAAAGACCTCATTCCTTTAAGACGTTTAGAAACGATATCTTTAATACCACTGATAGCAAATTCTTCATCGCCATCAAGTTCTTTGGCAGTACGTTTTGTCGAGCGCGGAGCTTCGTCGGCCACTTCATCGTTTTCATCGAAAGAGGCAGAATTATTTTTACCGAAGCCACCCAGAACATTTCCGAAGCTTTTTGGAGCTTCTTCTGGAACTTCATCGTCCAACAAAGACAATGATTTGATCATTGAAATATTATGGTCTGTCACGCCGATCAGAATTGATTCACCAGCAACACGAACGATCGCCAGGCTTTTCTTAGGACCCAAGTAGTGCTGTTGCAATACTTTGATTTGTGTCTGGTGCTTTCTGTCTTTAGGGACAGAGTACTTTCTCAAGAAGATAAATGCGCCCGTACCAACAACACCCAACAAAGAAAGTGTCAAAAGAATGCGGAATCCTCCGCCTTCTGCTGAAGCCTTTTTATTTCCTTCAAGATTCAAAGGAATCTCTGACTCCTTGCGAGTGTCTACTTTTGGTTTTTCAACGGCAATAGGTGTCGCCTCTGAAGCGTCTGCATTCGCAACAACCGCCTCGTTCGCAACCGACTCCACCGCCTCAGAGACAGGGGCTACCTCTTCAGCATGAGCGGATTTTTCCGTTCGAGCTTTAGCGGAAGCGGAAACAGAGACTACCAATAGTAAAGGCAACAACCAACGCATCTTAAATCCTTTTATTATCTGAGTTGTTCTACGCGCTCAGCCGGTGAGATAACATCTGTCAAACGCACACCGAACTTTTCATTGATAACCACGGCTTCACCGCGCGCGATCAACTTGTCGTTCACGTAAACTTCCATAGGCTCGCCCGCAAGCTTGCTCAACTCTATGACACTTCCTTGAGTCAAATTGAGTAATTCGCTGACCGGCATTTTTGTACGACCCAACTCCACCGTCACTTTGAGGGGAATATCGAGAATTAAATTCAAATTTCTGTCTTTTTGGCCGCTCAATTCATCAGATTTCTTGCCAGCCGCAGGGCTTGCTGCCATGCCCGACGCTTCCGCCAATAACTGATCCGCCAAATCATCTAGTTTATCTTCTGTCATCTCATCCCCCTGCCCATTCTCTATATTTAGTCTCTATTTAGTTACCGGGCGAGTTACTTGCACCGCCACAGTACCGTGATGTATTCCGTAGTAACCTTTGAACTTCTTAACATTTTCAACTTCAACGTCGAACTCACCTGATGCATCCTGATCGAGTGGAATCACGTCCCCGACTTTCAAGGTCATCAAATCACGTAATTTGATTTCCGTTTCGCCGAGATTCACTTTGATGTTCATGTCAGTCTCAAGAAGTTGTTCTTGAATGATTGAAGTCCAAAGTCTTTTGTCTGTTTGATCTGACTCCACCTGGAAGCCTGTAGAAAGCTTTTGCTTGATAGGCTCGATCGTCGCATAAGGAATCACGATGGAAATCGTGCCCGATGCATTCTCAAGTTCAACGTCAAAAGTCGAAGCAATGACCACGTCTGTTGGAGGTACGATACCTACGAACTGGGGATTCACTTCAGTACGAACAAATGAACAACCGATTTTCTCAATGGATGCCCAGGCTGCTTCCATATCATTGATCGCCAAGCCCACTACTTTTTGTACGATCTGCAATTCAATCGGAGTAAAGTCTTTGCCATCAATTTTCGTATAAGGACGATCCGCTCCACCGAAGAAGCTGTCGACCAATGCATAAGCCAATTTACTCTCGATAACGAAAAGCGCAGAACCACGCAGGTTACCGAAACGCAAAACGCTCATACAAGTTGGCATCGGCAAAGTATTAATGAACTCACCAAACTTCAAAAATTCCGTCCCCGTCAATGTGATCGACGCAATTTTGCGAAGAGCCGATGACAAAGAGACACGGAATGCGCGCATGAATTTCTCGTAAATAACTTCCAACTGCGGAAGACGACCGCGAATAATACGGTCTTGGCTGGTCAGGTCATAAGAAACAATCTTGCGATCGTCCATTTTGGTGGAACCGCTTGAGGACTGACCTTCAGCTTTGGGAGCTTCTGAAGACGCCACATCCCCATCGGAGACGGCGGCTAACAGAGCATCCACTTCACTTTGCGAAAGAACCTGATTCATAGTCCTGCCTTAGTTATAGATAAACTCTGTGAAGAACACGTTCGAAATCTTTCCCTGAACCAGGAAAGAATTGATTGTGTCTTTAATTTCGTTTCTTAGATTGTCTTTTCCTTCGCGAGAAGACACTTCTTCATACGTCTTGCTCGAAAGGATAATGATAATGATGTCGCGGATCTGCGCTTTGCGCTTGTCGATCTCTTCCGCAGCATGGTCCCCTTTAAGTTCGAGTTCCATGTTTACTTTCGCAACCTTACGGCCTTTGGCGCCCGCCAGATTCACGATGAAGGTTTCGAGTGGTACAACCTTGCCCACCACTTCCTTCTCTTCAGTAGCTTCTTTGTGTTGAGCTTCCGCTTCACCTTTAATGACGTGTTCAATCTTTGGTTCTGCGGCTTCTTTTTGCTTACCTTTGTAAAGCATGAAGCCTACGCCAGCGACGATGAGCATATTAATCACTGCCAATGCAATAAGAAGTATAGGCTTTTGTCCAGATCCACCGCTTGCTGCCGGTGCCGCTTCTGCTGCCGCTTTTTCTTCAGCCACTCTTCATCCTCCATGAACTGTGCGTCTACTCAAATCCTTTGCGCAGACCAACCTCACCGAAATCTTAAGCAACACGAATGCCAACAGGACTCTGGTCCAGCAGCCGACATTGCGTTCCAACATATTTGATTAGAGGCAATTTTTGCCTGTGAGGAAAATGTTTCCATCCAAAAATTCTCTGACGCCAGTCAAAGTTTTGGCGTCAGAAATCCGCTAAATGCGTTTTTATCCTGCACGCTTTCGACGACAAAACGCCATGATCTTTGAAACAAACTGACCATCAATATTGACGAAATACTGCAAGAGGAGTGCCCTTAAAAGGAAACCGTGATTCAACGAACCTCGATGAAAGTCGAGAAGGAGGACCCCATGGACACGCAAATGTTTCAGGGAAAAATCGGAGAGATTTCCAATGCCTTGAAAAGCCAATTCGCCAACTTAAATCTTTCTGATGATGAAATCAAAAAAGCCATGTCGAGCCCAGATGATCTCATCAATTTGATTTGCGAAAGAACCGGGATTTCACATGAGGAAGCCAGCAAAAGAGTGCATACGATGATGAGCTCTCTGAACATCAGTGATGAAACCGCCAAAGGCTGGATGGCAAAACTCTCTGAGACCGTCGAGCACAAGTACGATGAAATAAAAAATAAATTCACGCACCATTAAAATCGCTGATGAAAAGGGGGCTTAAGCCCTCTTTTCCGTTTTCTGAAATCTAAAACCGCGCGCAAAGATTGCATCCAACCAACGCACAGGCATCAGTCTCAACACCAGAGCCTGCAGATGTATTCCCTTCCCCACCAGATAGTAGGGATAAGGATTTTCCAACTCGACAGCCCGAACAACTTTCTCGGTCACAAAAGATATCGGCACCGCATTTTTTGCAACGTCTTCCACGGCCAAGACCAGATTCTCCAGAGCCTCTCCATAAACACGATGAAGTTCCGGGGAAATCTTCGCTTCCAACTTTCTACTACTTTGAATGGACTTATCCCAAATGTCTGTTTTGATAGGGCCTGGTTCGATCAGTACAACTTTGACGCCTAAGGTGCGCAATTCGCGACGCAAAGAATCTGTGATCGCACGCACCGCATATTTTGAGCTGGTGTAGGGTGCTAAGAAAGGACTCGACATGCGGCCGCTGATAGATCCGATATTTATCACCCGACCTTTTGTTTTCCTTAACAATGGCAGGAACACTTGAGTCATGCGCAGCAGACCAAAAACATTCACATCAAAAAGTTTTCTCCACTCATCCAAATCGATGGCCTCAATGGGGCCGCCCAGCGCAAGTCCCGCATTGTTGACCAATGAGAGACTGGCAACTCCAACTTGTGAAATTTTTTGGAAGGCACTTTCAATATCCGCATTCGAAGTCACATCCAACTTCAAAACCTCCAGAGTCTGGGGATATTGTTGCTTCAGATTTGCCAAAGTTTCTGGATTTCTAACCCCACCCCAAACAAAGTATCCACGCTTTAAGAAATTAGCTGTAAGCTCGTGACCAATACCCGAAGATGCGCCTGTAATTATAATGTGCTTCATATGGAAAACGATATCAGCCCGATTTGCAAAGGCCAAGAGAAACTCGAATCCACACTATGCAGTTTAGGATGCCGTTGTGAAGATTTTTGCGAGAGCGCGCCGTCCTTGGTCCCCTGTCCAACTCTTAGACAGCAGACACCACCGCAAACAACCGCCAACAACAATTAAATGAAACCTTAACATTTACTTCCATGGCTGAACTTTTGCTCTATACCCAGCTGAACCAACAAAGGGTGTTTTTCTATGGCTTCAAAAGTCGTTATAATGGCATTGCTTCCAATCATTATCTTATGGGTTGTCGCTATTGCTATTCGCAATACCCTCCAGCACAAAGTTCACTCTACGCAAAAATGCATCGGCAACATCTCCGACTCCGGCTGCTTCGACCCGACAGAGGCCCTCGATGGAATCATCTAGCGCCAAGGTTTTAGAGGGAAGACGCGAGTTAAAAACTCGTAACAAGGCTTGGGCCCACAAGTTGGCGCAACTGCTTGCCTCCTCCAATATTTCTCCCAATCAAATTTCAGCACTGAGCATCTTCTGTGCTCTCGGTGGCCTCGCCGCCTTTGCCGCCGCCCATACAACGGGTCATCATCTTTTTCTGGTTCTTGCCGTCCTGGGCATTCAAACCCGCCTTCTTTGCAACTTAATGGACGGAATGGTTGCGATTGAGTTCAAAAAGAAGTCCCCCGTCGGTGATCTGTATAATGAAGTTCCTGATCGAATTGCCGACGCATTTCTTATTTTGGGCGCAGGACTGTATTGCCAAAGTCATGACCTCGCTATGACTTTAACTTGGGTCAATATCTTCCTTGCGACGATGACCGCTTACATTCGAGCTTTGGGTGCCTCATTGGGGAATGGTCATAAATATCTCGGCCCTATGGCAAAACAACATCGCATGGCTTTACTAACGGCCGCGGCTGTCATCGAGCTCGTCTTTAATATCGAAGCCATCTATGTGGCTCTGTGGATTATGCTGGTGGGTTTGATTGTGACTGTTGTGCGCCGCCTGGCAAATCTCTCACAAAGACTTAAGCAGGTTTCGGAGGAAAAATGAACTTGTCCATCTCTGGTGCGTTGATTTCCATTTATTCTCTTTTGACTGTTTTAACTTCAGTCTTCGCTATTGTTCGCTGGGTGAAAGGCCCCGGCAAACTGATCACTGAATTGATTGAACGAACTCTCTCTTGGTGGGCAATGATCACTGTGGCCGCTATCTGTTTATTTTTGAATGATCTTGTGGCGACCCTAAGCTTGATGACCTTGTCGATTTTTGCTTTCCGTGAAATCATCGGCAACTACAATCTGGCAGAAGACCATAAAAAGGTTCTAAGAATCTGCTACTGTGCAATTCCGATTCAGTACTTGCTCGCCTATTACAATGAGACATCTTTATTCCTGACTTTTATTCCCGTGATGATGTTCTTGGCGCTCAGCCTTCGCAGCGTGGTTTCAGGAACGACTGAAAACATCAGCCGTACCATGGGCGTTCTGCATTGGTCGTTGATGATGACCGTGTTCAGCTTTTCTCATATTGCACTTCTTTACTCTCACAATCTGCCCCTCGCAGATCAAAACCAGAAGTATCATTTGGTTTTGTTCCTTATCTTGGCGACAGAGATCAATGACGTTTTCCAATTCACCTGGGGAAAGCTCTTGGGAAAAACCAAAGTCTGCCCAGAGATCTCTCCAAAGAAAACTCTCGAAGGACTTGTCGGTGGTGTTTTATCCACGACAGCCCTTTCTTACACTTTGGCAGGCTTCATCGGCACAACCGGCACCCAAGCCATGATTTTGGGCGCCTTGATTGCCACCACGGGTTTCTTTGGCGATATCACTTTCTCAGCTATTAAGCGTGACTTGAACATCAAGGATCTGGGTAATTCAATTCCAGGCCACGGAGGCCTTTTGGATCGCGTTGATTCACTTGCTCTGACTTCGATTGTTTTCTTTTATGCATTTAAATATCTGATTTAACATCTAGCATCTGGCATCTGACGTCTGATTTGAGAGGACACCGATTATGAACCAAACTATTCCGATTATCTTAAATCTGATTGCGGCGATCTTTGGCGCCGGTGGACAGTACTTCTACAAAGTGGGCGCTTCAAAAATGAAGTTGGTCCCGCTCTACCAGAACTGGCACATCTTCATGGGCATTCTCAGTTTCTGCGTGGTGATGGTTCTTTTTGTTATTGCTTATCGTTTGGGTGGCAAGATCTCAGTTGTGTTCCCTATCTACGCAACGACTTTTCTTTGGGGCACGCTGTTGGAAATGGTCATCGACAAACAAAACCTGACTCTGCCGCAATGGCTGGGCACAGCTTTGGTAATCATCGGCATTTCCATCATCGCTATCTTTTCAAAGCAAGCTGCCTAGTGAGTTTCGTCCTTAATAAATGGAGCAAGCTCCTTTTGCAGCTGCTCCACCACAGCGGGAGTTCCCGCGATGATTGAGTTTTTGTACGGGTTGTATTTGTCGCCACGATAAGTGGTCACTTTTCCGCCCGCCTCTTCCACCAACAGTATTCCAGCCGCTGCATCCCAGGGCTGAATATTGCGTTCCCAGTAGCCATCAAAAACACCACGGGCCACCTGACACAGATCATAGGCAGCGGCGCCAGGTCGGCGCACACCTCGGCACTTACGGACGATGTGTTCAAATATTTTGAGCTGCTCGGTAATGATGTGTTCGTGTTCTGCGACAAAGCCAGTTGCCAAGAAGGCGTTTTTGAAATCTGTTGTTTTGCTCACACTCAACGGACGTCCATTGACGAAGGCACCTTTGCCACGGATCGCCGTGTACGTCTCCTTCAACATCGGCACATCAATCACGGCCAACTGAATTTCTCCGTCGATCTCCAAGCCTAAGCTAATGCAAAAAATTGGAAAGCGATGAATGTAATTGGTGGTGCCATCCAAGGGATCCAAGATCCAGCGGCCCTTCGCACCCGCTGATTGCCACTGGACCTTAGCCCCAGCTGCATAAGACTCTTCACCCAAGAACTCTATGGACGGAAAATTTTTCCTGAGATGCTCTGCGATGACTCGTTCCGATTCTTTGTCGGCTTCACTCACCAAACCCGCCTGGAACTTTTCTTCGATATGTTCTAAGTTGCCGAAATAATTGAGAAGCACTTCGCGCCCCAGGCTGACAGCCTTGATAGCCGTACCTAAGACCTGGTCCCAATTCATTGATTCTACGGTATTTTTCATAGTTTCCCCTTCCGGCAAGGGCGTCAGGTTATTGACCTGTTACGCGACTTAACGCTAACATGGATATACGGCCAAAGGAAGGGCCCGAAACTTAAGCATTCAAGCGAGTTTAAACTTATGAGGATTCAAAAAATGGCTGCAAAGACAGATGTTGTCGTAAAACTAGTACTAGTTTTCTTTATTTCATTGCTCTCGTTCTCTATCGGAACTTTCGTGGGCAAGAAATACAGTGACAACCAACATCAATTGTCTCAGCTCGAGCCTCAAAAAGCTGAAAAAGCGGACCGCGAAGTGGCTTCTGTAGAAGAAGGCACTGAAGGCGAAAAGAAATCTTCTGGCACTATGACAGATGCAGAGATCGCGAAACTTGCTGAAGAATTCGTGGCTGACGAAACGACTCCTTCTACTGAAACGGCTAAAACTGAAGAAGGCGGACATAAAGTTGAAGCTTCCCACAATGAAGCGGCAGTTGCTGAACACAAAGAAGAAAAAGCAGACGCTCACAAGCCGGCACCGGCAACTCCGCATGGTAAAGACAAAGCAACTCCAGTGACAAAACATGCTGAGCCTTCTCCGGCAGCGAAAGAAATCGCAGCTGGTAAAGTTCCAACTGCAACTGAACACACGACTGCAGCTACGACTAAAGAAGCACGCGTTCCCTCTTCACTTCCTAAGGACGTAGCAGCGTACACTGTTGGAAAGTTCACAGTTCAAGTGGCTTCTTATGCTGATGAAGCTGAAGCTCAAAAATTTGCTTCTGACTTGAAAGACAAAGGCTACAGCGCTTTCTACGTACCAGCGAACATCAAAGGAAAAACTTGGTTCCGCGTAAGTGTAGGACAGTTTGCCACTCCTAAAGAGGCGGCTTCATACAGAGCCGAACTTTTGGGTAAAGCAAAAGTAAACTCAGCGATCGTACAAAAAATCACTGAGTAACCCGCCTCCACTTCCTGCATATCGCTCATAAGAAAAAAGCCTGCACTTCAATGCAGGCTTTTTTTATTCCAAAATCTCAAAGATAAAAGACTAATTGAGAGAAAAAAAGATACCAAGACGAGCCAGGCCACTGAACACTGGATTCGGATCATAATCACCGGCGAAAAGTGTTCGTCCCTCCAAAGCTGCCATCACGCCAAAGTCCTTCGTAAATCCATACGCGATATCGCCCCCGACGGCCAAGCCCGATAACACTTTATTTCCAGACTTGTCAGTTTGCGAGGTTCCCAACAAGGTGGTCTTCACTTCATCCTGATAAGTACCCACACCCAAACCACCGTAGATTGAAAACTGCAAAGGCATGAACTCTTTTTTCGATCTTAAGAAATGCCAGCGTCCCCACAGAATCATCTCTTGATGAGAGTGATCTATGCTGGTCGTCGCATTGCCACTGTCTTCGCTGTATTTAGAATATTCAAATAAGGCCGAAAGATTGTTTCTTTGATAGGCAAAAGCAAAGTTTAAAAAACCATGCGTCGCCAGTTCTTGATCGTTGTTGCGTTCATAACGCATTTCCATTCCCAAAGGAAATAACTGCAAAGTGGATTCCGCCACCGGCTGTGGAGTCTTCAATCGGGAAACCTGCGCCATTGCGGCGGTAGACAAAAGTAAGCTGAGACACACCAAAATGAACTTCATGAACTACTCCGCGACCAATTTCCAAGAGCCATCTTGTTTACAGGTCTTCTTCGGATCTGTCGCCGCGGTAGAGTTCTTTAATACTTCAGCAAGGTACTGACATTCTTGCTCATTCATCTCCGGCATCACGGAAACCATTGTCTCAAGAAATTTAGCGGAATTGTAGTAGCTCCCATCACTGGTTTTATCAAGATCCGCACGCATCAAAGGCAGAACTTGAACAATCAACTTAGCCACGGCCTTACGGGAGTCTTTATCATTCAAACCGCGAGATTCCGCCGAAATATCAGAAAATCTTTTAAGCATTCTTGAGAATTGCGTCCCCAACGTATAGGCATAGCCCGTCAGATATTGATCTACGTTTTCCTCGTCATAAGAAAGATAGATACCGACAGATCTCTTCACCGCAAGTTCTGATGGCAAAGCATTCACCGCTCTTGCATCGAGAGCCTTTAAAGAGCGCGCAACCTTTTCAGAGGGTAAAGAGGCTGCGATAAAATCCGGATTGCCCGTGTACATCCAGCCCCAGAAGTCAGCAAGCCCCTCATTGATCCCACGCAGAAGTGCGCTGTGATAATATTTATGAACCGTCGCATTGGCTTCTTCGTTATTTGTCGAAGTGTCAAAGCGACTTTCAAGGCGGCCCACAGGAATGCGTTGTTCATTGTCTTCAATGCCCGACTCTTTCAAAAACAACTTGCGATCATGCGCAGACGCGTCTTTAGAGAAACCATTCAGGACAATTTTGTAAAACAATGAATGAAAATGTTCGTGCGCCAGAATGCCGCCATTGATTGCGATCGGAAGATTTTCCTGAGTGTAAGGCACCAACAGCATGGAGTCCGTTTTACCGTCGTAAAAGGCATTATTGCTCATCCCGCCTCGCACGCGAACTCCGATACCCACATCTCGAGGCCATTTGTTGACGTCTCCAGCACCCAAGTCTTTATCAAGCTGCGCCAGCTGCTGCATGTGAGCATAGATCACGACCATCTGTTGGGACATATCGTTCGCCGGAACATAGTGACCGTCGGTGCTGCGAATGAATTTTCCTTTGGGAGCAACGCCATTCAAGTGGCTATTGATAATGCGCGGGCTAAAGAAAAACCGCACGAAGCGACCCGACACTTCCTGCAAGTTGCTCAGTCCACTCAATTCGATAAGTTTCAGAGAATAGCTGGTCGAGGAACTGGCATCATTCATGGGAGCAAGGACTTTCACGTCCCCGGAGACATCCGCAGAGTCAGGATTGGATGAGCAACCTCCGAGAACCGTCATGGCAAGAAACCCTGACGCGATGAAAATTGCTGCTGTGATTCGACTAAAAACGCGCTTCACAAAATCCTCTCTAAGCACTATAAACGGTAGAGTCCGCCAGGCTTATGACTAAACGCGTTACAGTTGTAGTCGAGTTCGGGGAAATTCTCAATGAAAACTTAGGGATAGACAAACTTTGTCAGGTTCACCATTTTTTAGACAGTGCTTGAGACAATGGACTCGAGAGTAATACGGCAGTTCGGGCTTAAAAAGCTGAACTTTCTAGGGAAGAAGGCCAATGGATATACTTGATTTTGTTACAAAAAACATGAACCCACCCCAGAAAGATGCCATTGAGACCCTGAACGGACCTCTTTTGATTTTGGCCGGCGCTGGTTCTGGCAAAACCCGGGTTTTGACCCATCGTATGGCCAATATCATCGGCCAAGGTGCCGCCGCCCCCGATGGCATCCTTTGCGTGACCTTTACCAATAAAGCCGCCAAAGAGATGGAGCACCGAATTTACAAAATTCTGGGCGACATGGGCATCATGGTCCGCGAGCAGCTTTGGGTGAACACCTTCCACAGCTTCTGTGTGCGTGTGCTTCGCAGCCACATCACTCTTTTGGATTATAAGCAATTCTTCACGATTTACGATTCTTCCGATCAACTCAGTCAGATCAAAAAAGTTATGACCGCTTTGGGCATTAACGACAAAATGTATCCGGCAAAGAACTTCCAAGCGCGTATCAGCAACGCCAAAATGTTAGGCCTGACTCCAGAAGGCTTGGAGAGAAGTTCGAAACGTTTGATGGATCAAAAAACCGTTGAAGTTTACAGAGCCTATGAAGTCGAAATGAAACGAGCGAACAGCTTGGATTTCGATGACCTGCTAATGAAAACTTATGATCTCTTCCGCATGTATCCTGACGTTTTAAAAATGTATCAGGAAAAATTCCAGTACATCATGGTGGATGAGTATCAAGATACCAATCACATTCAATATCTGATCGTGCAACTTTTGGCGAAAGCGCACCGCAACTTGTGCGTCGTCGGTGACGAGGATCAGTCGATCTATAGCTGGCGTGGTGCGGACATCAAAAACATTCTGGATTTCGAAAAAGACTTTCCAGAAGCCAAAGTTGTGAAGCTGGAAGAAAACTATCGCTCTTCTGCAAACATCGTGAATGCCGCAACTGCCGTAATCAAAAACAACTCGCAACGAAAAGATAAAACTCTTTTCACGTCAAATCCTGAAGGCGACTTGATCAACGTGCGTGAAGAACGCAATGAATACGATGAAGCGAAGTTTGTCGCGAAGACTATTCAGACCATGATGAATGAGGGCGAAGGCTCTTATAATGACTATGCGGTTTTCTATCGCACCAATGCGCAATCGCGAGTCCTTGAAGAACAACTTCGCACGTTGGCGATTCCTTATCGTCTCGTTGGCGGCGTGCGCTTCTATGAACGCATGGAGATCAAAGACATCTTGAGCTTCATGAAGCTCGCGATCAATCCGGCAGACGATATTGCTTTAAAGCGTATTATTAATGTTCCGGCACGTGGTATCGGCAAAACGACGATTGATAAGATCGAAGAATTTTCGGCTCAAAAGAATATGACCATGTACGAAGGCGCGCGAAACGCTGTCGAGCAGAAAATCTTCAACGCCGGCACCACTGGCAAAATCCGTCGTTTCCTTGATCTGATGGATGAATTGCAATCGAGCGCCACCAGTTTCAAACTGACTGACTTCTATCATATTGTTTTGGATCGCACTGAATACCTGGCGGCTCTGAAAAAAGATGAGTCTCCGGAAGCTCAAGCTCGTATTGAGAACTTAGAGGAACTCGACAACGCTATCGCGCAGTTTGCCAAAGAGCGCGGCGAAGAAGCCTCACTCATTTCTTTCCTTGAAGAGATGGCTTTGGTCAGCGACGTTGATTCTTTGGATCAAGAACAGAACTCTGTAACCTTGATGACTTTGCATATTTCAAAAGGTTTGGAATATCCCTATGTCTTTGTCGTCGGTGTTGAAGAAAATCTTTTCCCGAGCGGCCGAGCGACTGAAAGCGAAAACCCTGAAGATGTGGAAGAAGAACGTCGTCTTGCCTATGTCGGCATGACACGTGCCCGTCAAAAGCTGTGGCTGACTTATACAAAAATGCGCCGTGTTTGGGGGCAAGAACAATTCAATCCTCCATCAAGATTCATTAAAGAAATTCCACCAAGCTTTATTTCCTTTAAATCTGCGGCGGAAGCTCCTCGCTTCGTAAACCGCTATGGGGATAGTTCTGGGGATCTTTACGAATCCAAATGGGGCAGCACAAATTCAGATCGCAATAAGGCCCGCAATACTGGCGGCGACGACTTCGACACCCAGGATTTCCCTGATTACGATGGCGATGGCGGCGGCATGAACTACTCCAAAGGCATGCGCGTGCGTCATCCTACCTTTGGCGTCGGCACTGTCTATGCCACTGAAGGGGCTGGAGACAATTTGAAGGTCAGCGTCATGTTCACGGACAATACAGTTAAGAAATTTGTCGTCAAATACGCTCGCCTAGAACGTGTTTAATTAGAGATTGACTCCTTTTTGGGAAACCTCAATTATTTTGGGGTTGAAATAACAAGTTGAAACAATCAGGAGTCTCTAATGAATAAATTGATCCTTTCCCTAGCCGCTGTAGTCATGGCTTTCACGTCAGTTGCTGGTGCAAAAACAAAATCTTCAAACACAGTGGTAGCTAAAGCAGCTCCTTCAGAAAGAAGTTATTCTTCTTATAGTAATGATTCTTTCTTCATGGGCAGCGGCAACACTCATGAGTTCACAACTCTTTTGACTCACGCTGTGTTTGTTTCAGAAAAACGTTCTAAGAATGCTTCTGCAGGAACTGCATTTGACGTTGGCGCTTCATACCTCTATTCACTCAATGCTGGTGTTCAAGTCGGTGGTGAAGGTCGCTTGCAAATTCTTTCAAAAGAGTACTCTCCTACTGGAAACAGCAAAACGCTTATCGATCTTCTTGGTGTGGCTGCTTACAACTTCCAATCTGACTTGAAGAATGCGTTTTTCTTGAAAGCCGGCCTAGGTATCTACTCTGTCTTGAATGACACCGAAAGCGACTATGAAAACAAATTGGGTCTATTCTTTGGCGGTGGTAAACGTTTCGCTCTTTGGAACAACGTTAGCTACACTCCAGAAGCTCGCTTCGTTAAAAAAGGCGACATCGACCTTGGCTTCCAAATCGCGTTCTTGAACTTCTCTGTTATCTGGTAGTTTCTAGCGACATAAAAGTTAATGAAGGGTCCCACTCGGGGCCCTTTTTTTTATTTCAAAAAGCTTTCATTTGAATATTTTCCTACTTCGCAGACTGACGCCTTGGTAGGATTTCCATATGAAAACATTCAAAGCTCTTCTAATCGCCTCTATTTTGACAATTTCTTCAACCTCCCTGGCAGTTCCCAAAGGTTTCAGCGAAATCCGCAGCAAAGAAATTCAAGAAGACGACGTCACCTTCCGTTATATGTCCAACGATGGAACCTTTGATTTAAAGTGCGCCCATGTTTACGACAAACCGGGAGCTTGGGACTGGGATGTTTGGTGTGGCAAAGGAACGAACATGCTGAAAATGTTCCGAGTCCACTTCCTGGTTCGACAATACAAAGCCAAAGCCGCAGAAAAAACAGGATTCGAAATTTTGTATTGGGTGATTGATCGCAACCAACCTGCGACTAAAGCATTCTCTTCAACATCAACTTGGCTTCAATTCAACAGCCTCACAGATCCAGAAGTTCTGTCGTTTTCCCAAGGTGTTGAAAATGACTATGCCTACCTGACTCTTGAATACAAGCCAGGCCGATAGTGGCCTTAAGCTTTGCCGTTTTATAAATCGCTTTGCGATTTTCTACATTTTAATCGTTTTGCGATTTTCCACATTTTAGATGAGACCACTCTTCCATGTAAGAACCTAAGAGTGGTTTTTTTATTTTATCGGCAGAAGGACTGACGTATTGAGCATCGACTCCGTCCCAGCCGGTGAAGTGACGAGTCTGTCCTTCGTGAGCGGTTTGGAAGTTCGGGACAAGATAAGCCTTCCCGCCGCCATTTGGAATATCCAAAGATAAATTCGGCATCGCCAAACCCGACAGGTGCCCCCACAGCTCTTTTTGAATTTCTAAAGAGTCTTCAACAGAGGTGCGCAAATGATCTGTTCCAATCGAAGGGTCACATTGGAACATGTAATAGGGCTTCACTCGCAAATACAGCAAGCGTCGGTTTAAGGCCTGCACCAAGGCTGCGTGATTATTGATACCATTCAATAGCACCATCTGATTCATCACTGGCACACCATTATCCACCAGCAATTCCAAAGCGGCCGCGGCCTCTTCGGTCAACTCATTCGGATGATTAAAGTGTGACATCAAAAAGACAGGCTTATGCTTTTTCAAAATCTTTACAAGATCCTCAGTGATACGCATCGGACAGACTACGGGCATGCGCGATCCGATCCGAATGATTTCGATATGATCAATCTTGCGCAGATCACTCAGCACTCGATCAAGTTGAGCATCCCCGACTGTCAAAGGATCCCCGCCCGACAGAATCACTTCGCGAATGCCCGTGTGAGCTTTGATATAGGCCAAAGCTTGTTCGTACTCTTCGTTGCGAATGAAGGCCTGCTCTTGACCGGTAAAATGCTTGCGCGTGCAGAAACGGCAGTAAACGCTGCAAATATCCGTGATCAGAAAAAGCACGCGATCAGAATAACGATGAATCACGCGTGGGGCCGGATTGTTCTTTCGCTCCCCCAAAGGATCAAGCATTTGCTGGGAACCTTCTTCGATCTCAAAACGCTGAGGCATCAAAATCTGGCGAATGGATTCGCCCGGGCCACCAGACAAACTGGCATAATAAGGAGTCGTGCGGATATTGAAGAGTTCTTTGCCCTCCGTGAAGGCGGCGCGCTCATCAGCGCTGAGCTCAAAATGCTTTTCAAAATCACCCAGAGTCTTCAAGGAATGGCGAAGCTGCCACGTCCAATTATTCCAATCGGAGGCGGCAATGTGTTCTGGTTTGGGACTCTTCGGGAAATGAAACTTCATCGAAGGGAGTTATCCCTCAAGACACCGCTTTCAGGCAAGCCAAAGGTGCCCAAAAGAGTCTCTTTCCTCGCCCTTGCCAACCTCCGCTCTGAATAGACCTAACTACTTGAAATTATATGTACTTTATTCATTCTCAGAAGGGGACACTACAAGTTCGACAAAGCCCTCCCCGCCAAAAACTTTTCTCAACGTGAGAACTCTTAAATATTTCAGTGGCTTACCCGCCTTGGCACAGACCTCGGGTTTTGGCCCGGCCTTCGCTTTACATCAAGTTAGAAAAAAGGGTCTGGATGACCTATTAACAGGAGGACTTTATGAAAACTTTCACTTACACCCAAAAAAAATGGGCAATGGCATCAGCACTTTTGCTGGTACTTGGTTTTAATGTTTCTTTCAACACTCACACAGGTGGAATCGCAGCCATGGATCTCGCATCCGAAGCTGGCGATGTCATTCCAAGCAAAATCACAACATCTAAAGGTGTTGCGAACGTGAAGTACATTAAAACAGGTGATAAGGAAGTCCTTGCACTCGTTCCAAAAGTCACTGAAGGAAAAGGTTACTGCGAAGATTGCGGCTTCACGCAATATACATTGAATGTCGCCTTCGATAAGAACACCAAAGACATTGATTCTTTGAATGTGGCTTTAATGGCTAAAATCGAAGAAGACAAAGCCGAAAAGGTAGTTGCAGCTCCCGCTAAAGAAAAAGAAGAGGTTGCACCTGAAGCCGAAGTTAAAAAAGTAAAAGCTAAGCTAACATTCACAGAAAAAGTTCTTAAAAAATGTGGCGCCGACAAAGATGATGCCGAAGCCGTGGATTGCCGTTTGACTGAAATCTCTTCTGTGTTGGCTGATGAAAAAGTCGATCAAAAAGAAGTGGCAACTTTCTATGGTAAGTATGTTCAACAATCACTTGCAAAAGCCATTGCAAGCGATGACCAAAACGAAAATCAAACAGCCTTGGATCAATTGACAGCTCTTCAAGACAACTTGATCACAGAAAAAGGTTGGAAAGAGCTTCGTCAAAGAATGGGTTTAACTTTGGCAGCCTCTATCGGCTACGCTGGTAACACAGTTAAAACTTTCTATACAAACTATCAAACTGCGATCAACACGAATGATTTGAATGCCTCCAGCTACTGGATGAATATGTACCAACAAGGCCAAAATAACGTGTTTGCCGCGAAGAATAATTTCGCAAACATTCAAACGACTTGGGCGAACAACTCGCTCAGAGAGCAATCAATCTCATACGCTGACTTGAACAACATTGTTTGGTCTTACTCCAATCCAGCAGACCAAATCTTCAATCAACTGGTCAGCTCTCCACAAAACTATAACTTCGTAAATGGTCAATTGCTGACAAGTGCTCCGGTGAATCCAGCTAACCCTGGCATCCCTGGCACAATCTCAAACCCTGGCACAGTGATCATTCAACAGCCAGATGGCAGCTTGCTGGCACCTCGCTTGGCTCCAGGCCGCGGCGTAGGAGTTATCAACGGAAATCAAGTTGTAGTACCAACTTTGGTTCCAAGCTCTTCGGTTCCCGCAACAACTTCACCAGGCGTTCAATACATCGCGGTTCCAGCTTCTCTTTCTGAAAGAGTTGGCGCCATCAGAGCACAATAGTTTTCGAGACAATTCCTTAATGTTCGATCCTCCACGGGCCCAAGATGGGCCCGTTTTTTTCGTTTTTGAGACGTTCCATCTGAGGCCCCATCTAAAGAAACAAATATGATGTTTCATTCTGAGAAACGGGCTCAAAAACCCCCACTTTGTTCCGATAAGAAATCAGGTACTTTAAGGGGGAAAAACCATGGTTCAAAAGTTTGGTGCATTCGCACTCTTACTATCGTTTTCTTCTTTGGTGAACGCGCAAAATATTTCTGAAAGAGCCTTCTACGCTCGATGCTATTCTCACTTGACTGGCAAACCTGTCCCTCTTGGAAGTCCGATCATGGCCCAGGTTAAAGCCGGCACCAAGAAAGCGATCACAGCCTGCAATGAACTTCTCGACAAAGCGGAACTTGAACCCAACTCTGGCGGACTTTACGTCGACAATTCGGAAAGTCGCGCTGTCTTAAACAACTTCGCCAGCTTTCATCGCAGTTGGTTCACTGCAAACACTGTCGAACAAATCCAAGACAACAACAATGAGATCTCTAACGGTACGATGGATATTTACGACTCCACCGAACCAGCACTGGCACTCACGCGCGCCATGTTCGTTCGCAATGGCCGCTACTCCGATGTGATGACTTTAGGAACAGGCGTTCAAGCACTAAGACAAGAACAGTCCATGGCCAGCAAGATTGGCTTCGATTGGAGCGCCAATTATTCGGGTCGCCGCGTGCATGGAAACAATCCGGCTTTTAATAACAATCAATTTAACTTTATGCCGACAGCAGGGCCTCTTGCTGATGTGAACAATGTCTTTGTCGCCAACTTTATGAAGCCTATGGTGGGCGAACTGTATGGAATCCGCCAAACCGTCAGTGATGGCACCTTGGTTCCCAATGTGGCCATGCAAGCTTTTTCAGATACACGCGGGAACAACCAAGCGGGTTTGAACTATTCGTTTAATCCCCACAGCAGCTTGGGTGGTGGTGTCCTTGGCAGTCCGATTTATTTAATGATGAATTTTGGTCATGGCAAAGGAACCATCTCCAATGGCTCTTTAAAAGTTCCACGTCGTTGGGCACAAACAAATATGACCACCTTTATGTGCGCAACACTGCCAGCTCTGCGCGAATCTGATGTTGCCCAGTTCGTTGTGGGAAATTCTTCCGCTCCCTTCAGAAATGGAACAAGCTGTGTGATGTGCCACGCCAGTTTGGATCCAATGGCCTACACCGCTCGCAATGCAGTCGTGGTCAATACAAACTTTACAACTCTTGCTCTGCCCTCTCGCACATCCAGCCTGCTGACCACCTTTGGAGAAAACCAAGCTTCAGTTGCGGGCTGGCCTTCAGAACCGGTCGCAAACTTTCATCGCCAGACACCGACGGGAAAACTTTATTTCCGTTCATTTGCTTCAGGCCAATTGGTCAATCGTGACGTGCTTCGCATCAGTGGTTTAGGGGCTGCGATCGCGGAACAAGATGACTACTATCAATGTGCCGCCAAGAGGTACTTTGAGTATTTCACTGGAATTCAGGTTTCTCTTTATGATCGCACCGATCCTAAAAATGCAAACTTGAACAAACAGCTTTCTGAAAAATCAGTGGCGGATCGAAGATATATCGAGGAGCTCGGAGCTGAACTTCGTCAGACTCAGTCGGTCCGGGGAATTATAAAAAAGATTATGAACTCTGAGTACTATCACGCGGCGAACTACCGTCCTTAATTATCAGGAAATAGAGGCTTTTATGTCTGAAAACGATAATAAATTTGATCGCCGACAGTTCTTGCAAGGTGGCTTGATCGCCGGTGGATCGTTTTTAACACCGACTCCGGTCGAAAGACTTTTGAATTTGATGACTGAGGGATTTATTAAGAAAGCCCATGCTGAAACCGTGGGTGCCTTGGGAGTTCGAAATTACGTCAATGTGATGATGGTCGGCGCGCCTTATCGCTATGCCTTTGACCATTGGATTCGCACCAATAGCAACGAAGCAGTTCCTGAATTCAATCCTATGGTTTCAACCAAGTATGTTGAATCCGGTGGCCGGGCTGTCGGGGTTCAATATGCAACGATTGAAGCAGATAACAAAGTTTTGGTTCCGCATATGTTTTCCCATAATGTCACGACAAGTGCGAATCCCAATCGTCCCTTGAAAGATCTTCTGAGCAACATGATGGTCATACGAGGCTATGGAACTGGCTTGGATGGACACCCATTCAATGCCAGTGCTCAACAAACTCCAGTCGGCGGTGTTGCTTCAATTGGAGGACTTGCCGCAGATAATTCATCAAAAACTTTCGAGGCCATTCAATGGCCTGATCGCGGAGATTTCGGAAACTATGTTTCACTGCAAGGCAAAGCACTGAATAAGCTCAGCGGTTCTCCTTTGGTCAATCTCATGCAAGGCTTCGGCGCTCCTCAAGGAGGCCGAGTTGCGGGACGTGATGTGAAGTCTCGAAACCGCGCAGCTTATGAATTGGCCCAAGCCCGACTGGGAGCTTACGCCAAGTCGGATCGCAGTGGCGCCTCTATCGTCAAAAAGAATCTTGCAAACGCCAGCGCTTTGATGAAAAAAGGCGTGAGCGATATCGATAGCTATTGGCCTGGGGCAGTGGCCCGCTATCAAAACGTCATTCTTAAAAGCATGCGCGACACCGGGACTGGAAATCTTCCTGGTATCAGCAATCTTGCTTTGCTTTCCAGCGAAGACGCCATGTGGAAGCTGCATGTCGCCTCTGGAAATCGTGGTTTGGTCTTGAGTAAAGATTTTGATTTGCGCAACAGCCTGGGATCCATCGCCGCACCGGCAGCTTGGGCGGAAAGTTTGGCGCTGACTGAGTATGTTTTAACCCGCGGGTTGGTCACCTCTATTGATATTCAAATGGGTGAAACTTCCGGGCTGACTCTGGGTGAAAAAGGGATAGCTGGCACAGCCGCTCACCACTTGATCCATGACATGCACGAATCAGGTGCTATGGCCGGTTTATTTTATACGACTGCTTTTTTCCGTGGATTTGCTGCCGGACTTCTAGAGTTGATTGATCGTTTGAAAACCGTCCAAGTAAACGGCAAAGATATTTGGTCGGAAACTGTGGTTCAGTTGATGTCTGACTTTGGGCGAAGTGCGCGTACGAATGGCTCTGGCAGTGACCATGGATTCTTCCAAATGATCACCAGCGTTTATTCTGGCGCAATCAAAAATGGTCCCTTTGTTGTCGGGAACATCAAACGCGCAGGTATGAATGCAAGTTACTCCGGTACTCAAGGTATCGGGGCTGCGATTGATGATTACAATCAAAAGGGAATGCCAACTCCAACGATGGCGGCTTCAACTGTTGCCGCCCTTTTACGTGTTCCGAAAAATCCGTACGAAAACTTAGCGGCCTCATTGGTTGATTTCAATGGGGACCAATTGCGCGTCCTTCGCACAGCAAAGATTGTGGGGTAGATATGAAATACAGACTCTTCTCTGCAGCCCTCGCGGGATTAGTACTTACTCAACTTTATCAAAACTGCTCACAGCTGGGCGGTTTTGAAGCGCTGGACTCTGCCTCAACATCAGCCTCGTTGGGTTCAGTTGATATGTCTCATCCGGCAGAGAAAACAGTGACGCTGCCAACCCAAAGACTGCAAATGGTAAATAAAACCTATGTGGCAACTTTGCTTCGCGAAGTCTTCTATTCCACATCCACTCCAGTACCGAACTTAGAGGCCATCATCAATCAATGGGTCTTCTTCAAAGGCGGCCAATACGGTCAAGGTTGCGATCCTTACAGCTCTTATTCGGGATATGACTGCGGTGGCTCGATCATGAATGCCAATTTGCCTTATCAAATGGAAGACAATACCGTCCGCCAATCTTTCAATGTTCAGGCCTGCGAAAATATTTTGGGCATGGATCAAGCGGTGGCAGCGGTTTTACAAAAAGTAACGAATCCTTCAACAGCGCCCACGGCGGCCGCGGTCGCCCAGGTTTATGAAATGTTCTATCGGGGTGACGATGCCTCCCCCGAAGTGGTCGCATCCTTAATCGATATGGACCGGGCCCTTGCAGCGAATGCAGAAACGCCCACCAACCGTTGGAGAGCGGTGATTCTTCAGGTCTGTGAATCTCCAGGCTGGCAACTTCAGTAGTTTATAAGGCCTGATAGGCAAAAGAGTGCACGCGCACTAAGGAGTCTTCGGAGTAAAGCCCCAGGGCTCCTCTTTGATCATAAAGACTTTCTGGCATTTCTTTGCTCTGATAATCCATGATTTCAATGCCGTTTTTATAAACTTGGAATCGCTCGTCATCCTTGACGATAATAAAGGTAGCGCGTTCGCCAATTTTGAATTCTTTGGTTTCATCTGTTTTAAGAAAATGCTGGCCGACCTCCTCAAATACCCGTCCCAACTCGGCTCCCGTGTAGGGTTTCAACAAGAAATAATTCGCTGTTTTATCCGTGGCGGAGCGACCTTGATAATTTCCAAAAAACCAAAAGACCTCCCACTCATTCGGGGTCGAAGAGCGAAGCTGCTTTTCGGTAGTCACTTCAATTTGAACCGCATAATTTTTGACAGGCCTGTCCAGAGTGTCTTTTAACAATAACAAGGTGGCAAAAGTTTGCGCTGAGGTCTTTGCTTGTTGCGGTTGAAAAATCAGATCCCCACTGCCATCGGGATTAAATAGAACCTGGCCTCCCCCATCGTACTCAATTTTCCAATGGTAGGGAGTCAGAGGGACTGGAATCATATGAAAGCTTCTCAACCCAGGTCCTTTTGGTTTTTTGTGGATACAACCCGTGAAGAAAGTCAGAACTAGGACGAAAAGAAGATATCTCATGCTTAGATTGTAGGGAGCTTTTGGATTTTGGGCAAAAAAAATCCCGAGGGGACTTGCGCCCCCCCGGGCCCTGCTCACCACCAAACAAGATGTTTTAGTATGTCATCAAGCTGTCGTACAAGTTGCAATCATGTAGTTATCAAAAGCTGATGGCGGCTTTACTTGCTAATCCAAACGTAAAATCATTGCTCAAATTACCACCGGCGCCTGTACCGTTTTTCCAAGCTTCACCAGGGAAGAGCAATCCGATCTGATTCACCCACTGAATTCTTTCATGCGGCTTGTAAACCAATTCGATATCCCATTCTAGACCTAAATCTTTTTTGGCATCAACAGAATTTTTCTGTGTGTTCAACAATTGAGCCCACACGATCGTATTTCTGAAATCCAATTTGTCTGTCCAAGTGTAGTTCACTGAAGGAGCAAGATAAACTGCATTGCTTACGCTTTCATCGTCAGCAGAGTTTCCAACACTCAAAGCTGAACCATTGGATCCAGTTGACTGTTTCACAGTATCTGTCTGAAGGAAGTCTGCACCACCAAGACGGTGATTGAATAGCAATATACCAACATCATAGTTTTTATCGAAAGCAAATCCACCGAAGCCAGTTGAAGATGGATCATCTCCCGTTGCCATTCCAAGTTTTACTTTCCAGTCCCATTTAGATTGAGCTTGTGGGAAGTACAACTCAGCAGCGATTCCATAACCGCTCAAACGCACATCGCTTCCGTAGATATCAACAAGACCTGTTTCACCTTGAAGGAATGACGCTTCAACTTTGAAGCCAAAACTGTCAAATCCACGCCCCAACACGAAACTTGTTGTTGTTTCATTCAAAGAGTTTTTGGCAGCCGCTGGATTTGCACCGTAAGCGTTCATTTGGCTGGTTGTGTAGTCAAGGACCGTATTGGCACCTTTTTTAGTCTCCATCATAACGCCGATCAAAGACTTGTTCTCAGCATTTTCGTATTGAAGTTGAACACCCAAAGTACTGATGGTGTTTCCTTGACCGAAATCTTGAGATTGCTGGCGTCCCAACATTGGCATCACAAACCAGTCACCTACTACGATTTTGTAGGCAATCATATCGCGAGTGTCATACCAATGATCAAAAGCCCCTTTGCCTGCATTGTAAGTCATGCCGATACCGAACTCCCAAGGAACACGACCCACCATCAAAGCGCCGTACTCTTGATTAACAGTCAGATAAAGCTGGCTCACGCGGACTGCTGAAGAACCCTGGTTCTGTGCAGTAACAACTGGGCTGTTATTATTAAGACCCCAGATTTCACCCAATTGAGAGTTTTGATAGAATGAATTTGTTAAAATATCGAAGCGAGTGTTGATGTTAATTCCATCAGCCGCGATGATTTTTGGGCTCAAGTACAAGAAGTTTGTGGCATAAGATTTTCTGCCAGATGGTGATCCCAAAGTAGGTTTGTCTACCTCAGTCCATTCAGCGCGGTAACCACCACTCCAGTCCAAAGACATCGCACCCGCAGTGGAAGACATCAAGGCAATGGAAAGACCCAAAACTTTAATCAATTTTGTGTTCAACATTCGTTTTCCCTTATTTTGCAACCACGCCCATCACATCGCCTTCGCGAATGATGACAAGGTCTTCATTTTGAATTTTGATTTTAGATCCTGCGTACTCAGCAAAGACAATCTTGTCTCCGACCTTGACGTCCATAGGACGAAGGTGGCCTTTTTTGCTGATATGACCGCGACCTGCGGCGACAACGGTCCCCTGCAAATTACCAGAAACATCAGAAACTGAGTCCGGAATATACAAACCACCTGCGGTCATTTTCTCTGCGCCCGACAACTGTACGATCAAACGATCATCCAAAGGAGTCACAAAGTTACTCAGATCCAACACTTTCGCTGGAGCTGGTGTTCTGAACAAATGTTGATTCGCAGGTTTTGCTACAGCAGTCTTCGCGGCAGCGTTTGCCTTGTTAGCTGCTTTCACAACTTTTTTTGCAGCTGGCTTCACAGTTGCTTTCTTCGCAACAGTTTTCTTAGCGACCGTTTTTTTTGCAGCGACCTTCTTCGCGGCAGCTTTAGGAGCCACTTTCTTCGCAGCTTTTTTAGCCGGAGTAGCTTTCTTCTTAGCTGCAGCCTTCGGTGCTGCTTTTTTTACGACTGGTTTCTTTTTCGGAGCGGCCTTTTTTACAGCCTTCTTAGGTGAAGTTTTTTTTACTAGCTTGGTTTGCTTAGCAGAAGATTTCTTCTTAGCCACAAACGATCCTTTCAATCAAATTGCATCTGAGCTTTGCTTCAGACTCAATTTCGTACTACGCTACATGAATGATGCGACCACGATTAAAGACTATTTTAATTTGTTTTACAATCCTTGTGACGCTTGTGATCATCACGGGCCTTGGCTTTGGAGTCTATTCCTACTTCTCTCTGGAAAAAGAGATGACTCAGAAGTTGGAGTCAAAGAAATTCTTAATTCCGACGGAATACTACGCAGCACCGCCGACCTTCACAGCAAGGACTTTGCTCAAGATTGAGGATCTCGAATCACAATTTGCAAAACAATCCTATCGCCGTCGTAACTATGACCAACGCCTCCTCCCCGGCGACTACTTCATTGCAAGTCGTGAAGAATGCAGCGCACGTCTTCAAGTCTCGTTGAATGAAGAACAAGTGCAATGTTTTGGCTGGGTGAATAAAGAAGTCGAGACAAATCGGATCGACAGCTCCATTCAAGTTCTTGTATTGCAAAAGGACAATTTGATTTCCCAGGTTTTCAGAGGCGCTCCCTTCCAGGAAGTTCCCTCTTTGCTCGGCGAAGCTCCCCTGCTTGCTCAATACATCGGCAATGAGCCTTTGATGCAGAAAACGGTCACTTTGGGCGAAGTCCCACCGATGTGCTCGAACGCGATCATGTCCATTGAAGACGCACAATTTCTTGAGCACGGCGGAGTCAGCTACAAAGGCATCCTGCGCGCCCTCCTAAAAAATTTGACTCACGGACGCACCGCTCAAGGCGGAAGCACGATCACTCAACAACTGGTGAAAAACTATTTCCTGACCAGCGAACGCACTCTTAAACGAAAATTCAATGAATTTGTCATGTCGATTTTGCTCGAATCCCGATTCAGCAAAGACGAGATTCTCGAAACCTATCTGAACGTCATCTACATGGGACAAAATGGTTCCTTCCAAGTGCGCGGTTATGGGGCCGCCTCCCGACATTATTTCAATAAAGATGTGAGTGAACTCGATCTCAGCGAATGTTCTTTGTTGGCGGCCATCGTCAACAGTCCCGGCCTCTACAACCCTTTCAAAAAACCGGAAAATGCGGAACGCCGTCGTCATCTTGTTCTTGAGAAAATGCAAGCTCAGGGATTTATCACTGCCGAACAGGCAAACATTGCGGATCGCACACCACTACCGAGCGCACCAGTTTCTTTGGCGACTGAGACCGCTCCTTATTATCTTGATGCTGTTCGCAAGCAAATGGACAGCATGAAAATTTCCCCAGAAGGCATGAGAATCTTCACCGCCTTGGATCTGGAAGCCCAACAAGTGGCGCAAGAATCATTGCGCAATCACTTGGATGGACTTGAAAAAAACAATAAGTACCTCAAGGGACTTAAAGAAAAAGGAAATACTCTTGAAGGCAGCGTTCTAGTTGGTGATAATAAAACGGGATTGGTCAGCGTTGTGGTCGGTGGCCGCAACTATCGCATGACCCAGTTCAATCGCGCCATTGATGGACACCGCCAAGTGGGCTCGATCATGAAACCTTTTGTTTATTTAACCGCTCTGATGAATGAGACTCCCGAAGGCAAGCCTTACACTCCGATCACTTTGCTGAAGGATGAAAAGTTCACGACAAGATATGAAGGTCAGTCTTGGTCCCCTGACAACTACGGCAATCAATATTTTGGAACTGTGCCAATGTTCTTTGCTCTTAAAAACTCGCTGAATGCGGCAACGGCATCATTGGGTTTGGCTGTGGGATTGGGAAATATTGTCGATATCACTCATAAAATGGGTGTTGAATCTGAACTCAAAACATTCCCCTCTTTGACTTTGGGTGCTTTCGAAATGTACCCCAAAGAAGTTTTGCAGAGCTATATGACCCTGGCTTCCTTAGGTAAAAAAGCAAAACTTTCCTTCATTCGCAAAGTTTTGAATTCAGAAAATAGCGAGGTCTATGTTCACAATCCAGAGCCGGAGCAAGTGGAAGACCCTGCAACTGTATCAAGCCTTGTCAGCATGATGAAACAAACTGTTTTGTCTGGAACCGCCCGCTCGGTCACTTTGAACGGCTTCTTCAATCCCGCAGCAGGAAAAACGGGAACCACCAGTGACAACAAAGATGCATGGTTCGGCGGATTCACCCCGTACCTCACAACCGTTGTCTGGGTGGGCTACGATAAAAACATTCCGCACAAGCTGACCGGCACCAGCGGCGCACTTCCCGTGTGGATCAACTTCATGAAAAAGATCGGAACGCGTTATCCTCCAGACGATTTCCCATGGCCGGAGGGGACAGAAAAAGTCACTCTGGATGAGGCTACATTAAAAGCTCTCGGAGCCATCAAGGGCCCGAACGATCCAACATCAGTAGAATTGATATTCAGAAAAGGAACGGAACCCTAAGGGTTCCTAAAGGACGATTTCCAGTCCTTCGTGAGCGAAGTCCCAGATAATCTCGTTGATGTTCTCTTTGTTTTCAGAAGCTTTCGATATCAGAGATTGATAGTACTCGCCGGTTTGGCGCTTCAGCTCCATAACATGCTCAGAACGCGCACCCGGATCATGATGGGCAAAAAGAACTCTGCGAATTCCTTCACGCAAAGCGATTTCAAGTCCCACTTGTGCGGCACTGTGACCCCAGTTTGCCTTTTCAGCAAGCTCAGGCAAAGTGTATTGCGCATCGAAATACATCACATCAACGTTCTGATACAAAGGAAGATCTTCACCCAACTCTTCCGGAGTCACGCGAGTTCCTTCTGTATCCACACAATGTGCGTATGTTTTCCCGGCGGCTTCGACTTTATAACCCCAACAAGGATCTGGATGATCAAGCTTGAATGGAGTGACCGTGAAATCGTCCACTTTGACCGGCTTACGAGGCTCTAAAACATGGAAATGAATCTTCGCTTTTAGATCTTCAAATGGAACTGGAAAATAAGGTCTCTTAAAAATTCCCCGAATCAGCTGTTCGAGATCACTTTGAACCGCATAGTAGTGAATTTCACTGCCTGGAATGAAATGCGGAGTAAAAAATGGCAAACCAATCACATGGTCCCAATGAAAGTGAGTCATGAAAATGTGAAAAGGACCTTTGGCTCTGCCCAAAGTTCCCGTCATGATACTTTCACTCAGAGTGCGAATACCACTGCCGCCATCGATAATGATTTGCGATCGCCCACAACGAAGCTCAACGGATGTAGTCGCGGTGCCATAACCTCCAACCACAGGTTCTTCGATACTTTTGATGTATTTTGAAACTTGTGAAAGATCACGATAGCCCAACGAGAAGAAGTTACGAAGAACTCCTTCAATATGATATGTCCATTCCGTCGGTGTAGGAGCTGAAGGAAGTGATCCCCGCACGCCCCAAAATTTTATAGTGAGAGACATAGAGCTGTCAGAATACCCGTTAAAAAACACGAATCAAACACATATTATTTAGGCTCGACTTTATCGTAATTAACTCTGACCGAGTCAGACTTAGGTATAGCCTGACAAGTGCGAACGATATGCGTATCAGTTTTGTCTTCACTGGTTTCACCATGTTCGATGAAGGCCTCGCAAGTTCCACAATGTCCTTCAAGACAAGAATAGGGAGGTCGAAGTCGCGCCACCAGAGCGATATCCAGAAGATTTCTTCCCGATTCCGCTTCAACCTCTGTTTCAACTCCACCCAAAATAAACTGAATTTTCATACTGTGATGGTAAAGCTCTCGCATCAGTTTTGGAAGAAGAGTCTGTTGATTAAACTGCGTCGCCATCGGTGAACCCACGCGCCTCGAAACACTGTTGAACTTCTCGACAGACCAAGTATTTAAGAGATCCTTCGAACTATGAACTAAACTTTACCGCTAGTTAGCGAGGCACCTCACTTGCAATGCTTTGTAATGTTTTAGCAAATTTATTCGGAGGTTCCGCGATGAAAATCGCCCAGCATGTCCTGTCTTTGACCCTCTCATCGGGTCTTCTATTGTCTCCCATTCTTCCCGCACACGCAGGGGGCCTGGATTTTTTAGAACCCTCTAAAGTCGCAACCAAGGTTAAAAACCTTATCGCCAAGCAAAGGGTTGGCGGAACGATCAACATCGTAGATGCCCCTGTTTACGACGGGCTTTCCGCTGCGCTCAAATATAAAATCCAGTCAGAGCCTTCCTATGTCGACGGTTTCTATACACGACTGGATAAGTACACTTTGGACGTTAATGCCAACCCGGGTGACTTTATCGACGGCAATGATCTGCCTCTTGGATTTTCCATTGATAATAAGTCTGAAATCATTTTCGCGCGCCAGTTTAGAAAGCAAAGTGAATCTTTAACGGCCCTTCCTTATGGCCCCAGAAATCTTCCGCTTTCTGCGGAACAGGCCATTCGCAATTTAAATCCCGGTGACTTCGTTGCCATCACGGGAAAGCTTTCTTTCGTCGTCTCCCTCGGTACAGATTCTCCCTTTTCTGCAATCGGAAGCGCGGGTGCCTCAACCCATGCCTTTGTCTCTGGGGAATTCCTCATTCATACCTTCAGAATGCCCAACAACAAGCTTCGCGTGAAGCTGATTGCCCTGCGTGGAAAAGGCGTGGGTGCAGATGGCTCTGTGACCTTGGGTAACTTCAAAATTGTAGGCTTTAAGTATCTCGATAAACGAATCAAAAGCTGGATTGATCTTGATCCTCTCAGCCTTGGCTTGGGTAAAAGTTCGAACCATCTTTTCATGCTCGACTATGTGTTTGACTTGAACAATTCTCAAGCAGCACAAGCCTATGATACTTTAATTCAGAAGAAAACGCGCTTTAAAGACCTTGCTTTCATCAATCCACTCGAGAAAAGCAAATCCGTTCAAGACGACCTCCTGACAGATCTTTCCACTGTTGAAGAGATTGCCAGGGAAGATCACGAACTCGAGCCTTTCAAACGTCGTATTGACCGTATTTTCAAAGGGTCCAATGACTCCTTGAGCACGAGTTCTTCATTTAAATTCGGTCTTAATATTTTACGTTTTGAATCAGGCTCCACTTACGCGCAAAACAAAGTCGTGCATGTAGATCGTGACGACACTGAACAAAAGTATATCCTGGATTCTTATCAAACAAAGAAACAGATTAACGTCATCTTTGGTCTGTTCGGTGACGAGACTCGCATCTCATCCAACATGCTTTTCTCTGCAGATGACAACTGGGTTATTCGTGATTTCGTGGCTCTGACATTGGGTCGAGAAGTGAAGATGAAAAACGTCTCTAAAGGCGACTACAAAGACATCCAAGAGCATGTCAAGTCAGTCATTCCCGCTTCAGAATATGCGCGCATTGACTGGAAAAAATGGGACTTCTCTGACGGCAACCGCGTGAATGGTTACTTTAGAAATGAACTCTTCTTCCATCCTCAGGCGATCCGCGCAATTCCTAAATTGGATTATCCATTGGCAAAAGTGCGCTTTTATAATTTCATAAAAACTCACGGTCGCCCCAAAGCACCACCACGCGATGAAGATCCTTTTGCCGATTCACAACAAAGAATGCTTGGCTTGGACCGCTATGAGCGCGACATCGAAAATGTAGCGAAGGCGCTGACTTTGATCTTCGATCCAGCGAAACCTTCGGCTGAGCGCTACAACGCCTTCAAGAATTTGAAAGATCATCCATTATGGCAGCAGTACGGCGGCGGCTTCCTGATGTCTTTGATTCCTGCCAATCAGCTGAATTCTTTGATCGCCTATGAGATGACCTTCTCTGCCAAGGATGTTCCAACCATTTCTTACCGTTTCGGGAACTTCGAACAGGAAGAACTCTACAAGTCCCTAATGTACATTCAACGCGTCATTAGCGACCGCTCCTTCGACCTCCGCCTACTTACCGATGAAACCGGTGAGTTCAAAGTCTACTGACTTTTAAACAAACCTGTAAAAAGTGCATTTTGACCCCAGAAAATCTAGAGTTTTCTGGGGTTTAGCCCCTTTTCAGCCCTAAAAATACTGGCCCATCCTTTGCACACTTTTGCTACTGGTGACGAAGGGAAACCAGATGCAGTTGCGCAGACACAAGGACATTATTGCCATTAAGACGGGGCTTAACACCTCCCCGGTGGCATTCCATGCGCGCAATCTGGAAGTGGCTCAAGTTTCTGAACAGGCTTGGGAGTCTATGGCGCCCTCCACTTTTGACAACGGCTTTGTCATGAATATGGAAAGCTATGAACCTGGTGTCGATGTCGAAGCTCTTGAGTCTTTGGAAAACTGGAATCAAGAGGTCAACCCTGAGGCCAAGACCGCCAATTTGAAATTTGGCATTCGCAGCCTCACCCTGAACGTGACTCAAATCTGCAATTTGCATTGCACCTACTGCGCTGCAGGTGGTGATGGCACTTACGGTGATCCAATCGCCCGCATCTCTGTAGAAAAAACTTTGCCGCAAATCTTGTTCTTTATGAACAAACTCAAGGAAGGTGAAACTTTCCACATCACTTTCTTGGGTGGCGAGCCTCTTCTTTATCCTGAAGCGATCAAGTTGATTGCGGATTATGTGAATATCATTGCTGAACAACAGAACTTAAAATCCAGCTTTAGCGTTATTACTAACGCCACCTTGGTGAACGATAAGAATTTAGAACTTCTGGCTTCAATCAAGGCCTCTGTCACTGTCAGTATCGATGGCCCCGCTGAAACTCATGACCTGGCTCGTCCTCAAAGAAACGGTGAAGGTTCTTCCAAAGCTGTTATCGCAGGTCTTAAGAAAATTCTGTCACGCAAAGAAGACCTGGGTCGCATTCTTTTGCATGCTGTTTTCAGCAAGCAAAACCTGGAAGTCGAAAAGGCCTACATTTTCTTTTCAGAATTCAATGCCGATGCCTATGAGTTTACTTTCGATGTGACCGAGTCGGACTCTGCAGCCAACGGCAAATTCATGGCGGAAATGACTCGCGTGGCTGAGCTTGCCTACTCTCGAGGCGGCGAAGCTGAACTTCGCAAAATTACACTTTTTGACGGCTACTTCCGTGCGCTAGATCAACAGCGCAAAACTGAAAATCATTGTGGCACAGGGAAGTCCTTGTTGAGCTTTGATTCTAACAATAAACTTTATTCTTGCCCCCTTGAGGTGGGTAAGAAGAGTGAACTTCTGGGTGAAGCTCAGAATCTCGATATGGCCGCATTGGAGAAACTCCAAGCTCCCTTGATCGAGAAAAACAACTGCCAAAACTGCTGGGCTCGATTCCTGTGCGGTGGTGGTTGCCTTTTTGTCCATAAATCCCTCACAGGCGACAAACATAAGAAGCATGTGAGTTTTTGCGAAAGAACCAGATACTTGATAAGCCTCTCCCTGGTATATTATGAAAGAAGCAGAGGCTAGAAAAGGTGAGACAAATGACGAACACAAAACATATTAAAAAAGTAGCTCCCAAGAAAACGGCACCTACTGGCATCAAAGAAGGTCCCAAAGGTTGCGTACCTCTTGAAGGAACTTAAATTTTAATTGTCGTAGCGGCTCCGGCACAATCGGAGCGATAGTCGCCACTCCGACGAATTCGGAGTTAACAGAAAGCTGAGATCAGAAAGTTATGCCTCTTCCGCCCTCCCTTGAAGAGAAAACTGAAATCCCGGGCCGACGCCGTCGTTTTGCCCTCATTGCACTGAGAGTCGTCTTCGCCTCGGTGATTGCTTTCTTTTTGTCCCAGATCAAACTCGATTATCTCGAAGGCTTCTTATATGACTTGCGTGTGCGCACGCGAGCGGCCCAGCCCACTTCAGGAAATGTTGAACTGGTCCTTCTGGATTCACTCAGTGTTCAAAAACTAAAAAGCGATATGAAGGCTTCGATTCTGACGTCCTTGCTTGAAAAGCTAAAGACACAAGAACCGCGCTTTGTCGTTTTAGATATTCGCATGGAAGAACTTAAAGGCACTTTGGAAGAAAAAAAGGCCCTGGCCGAAGTCGCTGCCAACATTCCGGGACTCTTTGTCGTCAGTAACGATTTGGTCCTCAAGGGCGAAGAGAACTCCTTAACTTTGATTTATCCATTTGAGAAAGTTCCTGTAGCCTCTGCTCCGAAAACTTCTGATTTGAAGATCTTTGCGAAAGACAATGTCACTCGCCGCATGTTGGTTTCATACCAGGAACAGCCACTTCTTCATGCAAAAGTAGCCGCGACCTACAATCCCACCATTTTAGATTTGAAGGTCATCCGCGGGCAATTTGATTTCGCGGGATCACAGCAAGTGTATATCGATTTCAGACCGACGGGTTCTTATCCTCGCCACTCTTTCTCTGATGTCTTAGATGCCACCATGCCGGCAGGCGCTTTACGCAATAAAGTTGTTATCGTGGGGCAGGATACGGCCCAAACTTCACGCGATTATATTCTGACCCCTTACTCCCGCGAAATCATGGCGATGCCTTCGGCAGAGATGCACGCCAATATGTTCGATACGATGATCTTGAACTCAGCCCCGCGCATGGCTCCGACCTGGCTCAATGCAGTTTTGATTCTTTTTATCTCTATCTTGACGATTCACGTTGTTCTCAGCATGAAACCCACTGCGGGCTTGCTGCTTTTAGGTGAAACACTTCTGGGTTTCACAGTTCTTTGCTATGTGGCCTTCTGGCCTTTGGGTGTTTGGATCCCCATGGCAGCTCCGGTTCTTGCTATCTTCCTGTGTTATTACTTCTTCATCCCCTATCGTTTGATTGTCGAGAATCGCCGTAGCTGGGAATACTATCAAAAAAATAAGCTCTTGAGCCAAGTTGAAGAGCTTAAAACAAACTTTATCTCGATGATGTCCCATGATTTGAAAACACCGATTGCGCGGATTCAAGGAATGACAGACGTCATCCTGACCGACACGAATGCCATCAGCTCCCAGCAGCGCGAAGCAGTCGATACCATCAAGCACTCTGCCGATGATCTATTAAAGTTTATCAGTGCCATCCTCAATTACGGTCGCATTGAAAGCGAAGGCGTTCAGCTTCATCTGCAAAGCAAGGACATCAACAACGTTCTTAAAGAAGTGATCCGCAAGCATGAGTTCCTGGCGAAGGTAAAACGCATTCAAATCGTTTCAGAGCTTGAGCCGATGTTCCCGATTCCTATGGATTCTGATCTGATGAAGCAGGTTCTTTCAAACCTGGTCGAGAACGCCATCAAGTATTCACCGGAAGACACGAAAATCATGGTGAGCAGCGAGGAAAAAGGCGAGAAAGTCGTCATCCAAGTTGCCGATCAAGGACCAGGTATTCCAGCTGAAGAGCTTAACAATATCTTTATGAAATTTTTTAGAAGTAAAAATGCCAAGAGTTCACCTATCAAGGGTTCGGGGTTAGGGCTCTACTTGGCTAAATATTTTACAGAGCTACACCAGGGAAACATCTTCGTAGAATCAAACTATGGAAATGGATCCACTTTTACGGTAGAACTGCCAATCAAGCACGGGGGTATTCATGCTTAAGGTTCTAGTTGTCGATGACGATCAAGGTCTAAGACTTTCAGTAAAATCAGCCTTAGCGGTCACTCAACGCTTTGATATCGACGAAGCCTTCGACGGTGTCAATGCGATGGAAAAAATCAAAGCCGGAGAAAAAAGCTACGACGTCGTGATCCTCGACGTGGACATGCCTCGCATGAACGGCCTTGAGGCTCTTCGTCAAATCAAAGAATTCAATCCAGGCATCATCGTCATTGTCATGACAGCTCACGCGACTCTCAACGACGCGATTCAAGCTGTGAAAGATGGCGCTTACAACTATCTTGCAAAACCTGTGGCCAGCGAAGACTTGCTGGCGTTGATCGACAAAGCTGTGAATGCTCACAACTTGATCTCAAATGTTGCAGCTTCTGCTCCTGTGATGGTGGAAGCCGGTCGCAAAATCATCGGCAATACTTCGCAAATGCAAAAGGTGTTTAACATTATTCACCGTCTTGCCAAAGTGGACACACCGGTTTTGATCCGCGGTTCTTCAGGAACAGGGAAAGAATTGGTTGCCAAAGCAATCCACTTCAACTCTGCCCGCAAAGATGAAAAATTCGTGGCAATCAACTGTTCTGCGATTCCAGAAAATCTTTTTGAGTCTGAATTGTTTGGTCATGAAAAAGGCTCTTTCACCGGAGCTGACCAACGCAAGATCGGAAAATTCCAATATGCTGAGGGCGGGACTTTGTTCTTGGATGAAGTCGGCGATATGCCACAACTCATGCAAGTTAAAATTCTTCGCGTGCTTCAGGAAAAGCTTTTCACTCCGGTAGGTTCAAACAGAGAATTCCCTGCCAACGTTCGTATCATTGCAGCGACGAACAGACCTTTAGAAGACATGATCAAAGCGGGAACTTTCCGCGAAGACTTGTTCTATCGCTTGAATGTCGTACCTATATTCTTGCCAGCTTTGGCAGAACGTAAAGACGACATGGAGCACATGGTGAACATCTTCATCAAGAAGTTCAACGTGGCTCACGGCAAACGCATCAACGGCATCGCTCCGGATGCAATGTCCGTATTGAAAAAGCATGCATGGCCTGGAAATATTCGTGAGCTTGAAAACGTGATCGAACACGCTTTCGTTCTAGAAATGACAAACATCATCACGATTGCTTCTTTGCCTGAATCTTTGCTTGTCGCTACCGGAACAAACTTGATCGACGTTCCGCCGGTCATGGAGACTGCCGCAACTGTCGCTTCCGCTGGAGTTTCAGCGGCAGCAAAAGCACACGCAACATTAGGTGATGATGAAGATGCGGATCTTGGTGACGATTCTGCAGATCTGGATGGCGAAGAACTGGTGCCGTTCACTGGAAGCGAAAACTTGGATTTCAACGCCCAAAAAGAAGCCTTCGAAAAAGAGTTCATCATCAAAGCTCTTAAAACATTCCGAGGCCGCATCAATCAAACGGCCCTTCACGCAAATATCCCGAAGAAAACACTTCTTCGAAAAATCGAAAAATACGGCATCGTCGCCAAAGACTACGTAAACTAAAAAAAGCCCCGGCAAACCCGGGGCTTTTTTTTTCAAGAGTGCCTGCTTCTTTTGCGGAAAAGGTACCAGGTGTTTCTGCGACACCTGGTACCTTTTCCGAGAAAGAAGCAGGCACTTTTTCGTGAAGATTCCTTTGGCAAGAAAAAGAATTTGGGAAAATTCAATTTTCCGCAGCGCCTCTAGTTTTGTAATCCATTTTTATCCTCAATATGTAGTGATGCACGTTTTTTGAGCAGCAATAGTTTTTATTTTGCGTGGTGTTCACATTGACTCACCGTAATTGAATCTGTAGTTTCAGCAACTCGCTCGAGGGGAAAAAACCAGACATGACTATGAATCCGTTGCCTCCACAGGCATACACCAAAGATATTTTGCTTAAGGCCTACCAATGGCTGATGACGCAAGATTCTTCTATCAAGGAGATCGCGACGACTCCGGATATTTTGGTGAGCCTTTATTTGAAGGCTGGTCGTGATGGTGACAGTGTTCTAGAGCGTCCGAGCATTAGAAACTTCAAGAGCGAGCTGAAGAGTTTAGCCGGAATGATGGGTGAGTTAGATCGCCCTCACCATGCTGGAGCAACCTCTGCCGGCCCCGCAACTATGTCAGCTTCGGCAACAATGGCGACCATGACTGCGACAGCAACCGCGCCGATGACTCAAATGAATCATCAAGCTGCTCCTATCGCGAGCCAAGTTCACCATCAGGCTTCGCCACAAGTGATGCCTCAAAATATGGCTTCTTCCGCGCCAACTCAAACTCAGGTCTCTTACACAGAAAAAACTGTGACTGCGACGACCCATTCCGGCGACCTTTTAGATGTTTTGGACTGCGGCACCCGCCTTATGATTCAGGAAGTCAAAGAGGAGTTCAATCTGAGCTCTGACCTGGAAGCAGTACGTATGCTGATCAAAATCGGCTATGTGAAATCCAAAGGCATGCTGAAATAGCTTAAATCCCTCAGGAATTTCAGTTATAGTTGAGATCTTAATTTTCAGGTCTACGACAATTGATTTAAAAATGTCGTAGAACAGAGGCTTCATGAAGAAAAAATATATCTGGCTACTAGCGATCTCTGGATTTTTGATCGCTTTGGATCAAGTCGTTAAAATGTACGTCCACACACACTTTCACCTCGGTGAATCTGTCATTGTGATCCCAAACTTCTTCAATCTTACATATGTCAGAAACTTTGGGGCGGCATTTGGCTTCTTGGCTGAAAGCCATCCTTCATTCCGTGAATTGTTCTTCCTGTCTATGCCACCGATTGCCCTGGTTATCATTCTAGGAATTTTGCGTGGAGTGAAGGACAACGATACCAAGCAGATCATCGCCCTATCGAGCATCTTCGGCGGTGCGATTGGTAACTATATCGACCGTATTCGTTTCAGATACGTGATCGACTTCGCGGATTTCCATCTTTACAACAAATGGAGCTGGCCAGCCTTCAACATCGCGGACATGGCGATTGTCGGTGGGGTTGGACTTTTATTGGCTTTGATGTTCATCGAGAACAAGAAAAAAGAAAAAGAGGAAGGCGCTTCATAAGCGCCTTTTTTATTACCATTTTACTTCGGAATATATTTGCGGAGTTTTCTCTGTAAACTTTGACGATGCAGACCCAATTTTTTAGCCGCTTGTGTGATATTGCCATCTGAATTCTGCAAAACGTAATCAATGTATTCTCTTTCCATTCGGGCTAAAGAGATTTCTGATTCTTCCTCTGACAACTCTTTCGGCTCTTCAGTAGAAAATGCTTTTACAATCATGTCCGGAGTCACCGGCTTCGTAAGGAAGTTTTCCGCCCCTAGCTGCATGGCTTTTACAGCAGAGGCAACGCTGCCAAAACCGCTCATCAGAATAATGCGGATCCCTGGGAACTTCTTCCTTAGACCTTCAATCAGATCCAGACCGCTTTCTTGGCCTACACGCAGATCCAAAAGGGCTCCATCTGGAGTCTGAATCGACGCTAAAGCAGGTAACTCTGCGAAGGATTGAACTTCAAATCCTCGCTCCGTCAATTCCTCATGCAAGACAGTGCGCAGACGTTTGTCATCCTCTACAAGTAGAATTTTCTTCACCGCAATTTTCATGTCAGCCCTCCTGAGGAGCAACCATGGAGATCAACAGACGGGCTGTCGCTCCCTTGCCTGATTTATTATTAAATAAAGAGAACTCCCCGCCCATTGCTTGAGCCGCCATTTGTGCGGAGTAAATCCCGAGGCCATTACCATGCTTTTTGTCGGTAATGAAGGGCTCCCCAAGGCGCGAAATAACTTCCTTGGAAAGACCTTTTCCTAAATCAACCACTTCCAAAATCAAACTTTGCCCCTCAGTGAAAAGACGCAGAGACACCGTTTCCTTAAAGTCAGAGGCTTCAGCGGCATTGTCTAAAAGATCGAAAAGAGTCTGAGACAAAGCCAGGGCCTGAACTTCGCAGACTACATCACCCTCTTGGAAATGGGTTTCTACATTTACACTTGGGTGGTCTTGCTTCCAGGCTTTCAAAATATCCAACAGCAAAGGTTTCACTTTGATTTTTTGTAAATCCCCACCGGTTGAGTTAGAAAACACACCCGCCATTTGGTGGAAAATGGCAATGCACTCACTCAAAGACTCTTGTGCGTCTGCTAGCTCGGCTTGAATTTCAGGCTGCGAAACAGATTTGCGGGCAGCACGGTCAACCCGAAGTTTTAAAGCATTCAATGGTGTCGCCATCTGATGAGAAAAACCTGCCGCCAATGCACCGAGGGATTTCAAACGATCTGCTTTAAGTTGGCGCTCTTGTAAATTGCGAATGCGCTCTTCTTGTTTTTCAAGCAAGCTGGCAAAAAGATAGGCCACGCCCCACGAGACGATGATGATCGTCCACTGCGCCAGGAAATTAAAAAACACCTCTCTGGTATCCACGTTGACCGTGATTTTGGCGTCTTGAAAAGTTTCCGCCTGAAGAATGGATAGCAAAAGTAAAACTAAAAAGCCGAAGGACAGACTTCGATATCCGCGAAGAAGCATGCCTCCAAGAAAAGCATGAATGCACAAAACAAAGATGAATGGATTATTTGCCGAACCGCTGGCGAATAAAAGACCGGTCGCTGCCAAGAGGTCCACTAGCAATTGAACAAAAAGAATTCGCGATTCTTGTGAGGCCGAGGGCTTGCTCCAGATCCCTTGAGTCAATCCGTTAAAGAGGGCAAGCAATGCAATCACCGCCATCAAGTAAGGCATCTGGGTCTTTTGCAGGTAACCAACTTGAAGCAGCGGAATCGCTCCGAAGATCAAACCAACAATAGCGATCCAACGAAAACGAATAACCCCCTGAATGCGGGTGGATGATTCGGGCCAAAAAACTCTCAGAAAGCTTGTCTTCATAACAACTTACATAGTCGAGCCCCCTCGCCCCCGCAAGGATCCTTTTGAACCGCAACACGAAGTTGCTGTTGCAGCGTTTCCATCGTTTTTATTGCAAGTTACTTGCGTTTGGAATATTCCCCTCTAAAGTTGATCACAACAAGCGATAGGACAAAACAATGCGCTCAGTTTTAGGAATACTTATCTTTATGGCACTCACTCAGAGGGCCTCAGCACAAACACAAGCCCCCCTCGTACAGAATTTAAACTTCTCAGCAGCCCTTGATGCTGTAGCACCTATCGACTTCGAGGATTCGAGCAATAATCAATTACAGATCCGCTCCGCTGAATTCATGCTCTATGGTGCATTGGACCCGTACTTTGATGCGTTGATCAACTTTGCCGCGCACAATGAAGAGGGTGAATACAAAGCCGAACTGCATGAAGGATATATTGGCTCAACAAAACTTCTTCCTGGTTTCCGCTTTAAAGCTGGTACTTTCTTCTTGGGTGTCGGGCGCCTGAATCAATTTCATCAGCACGACTGGCCTTTTATATCTGCGCCTCGCGTTCAATCCGAGTTCTTCGCTGACGAAGGCATTCACGACACAGGTTTGGAAATGTCTTACCTTCTTCCAACCGACAGCTATTGGGATATCACTGTGGGTGTGACGAATGGATATCAATGGGGCGAAGACAGCGTTCGCGCCAAACCTCAAGCCCCGGTCTTGTACATTCATCCTGTCACATTTATTGATCTCGGCGCGGATAAAGGACTGCAACTCGGTTTGAACTATTTAACTCGCACCGATGCTCAGGGATTGAAAACACAATTGAGCGGCCTGGATTTCGTTTTTAAACAAAAAGAAGGCCGATTCAATCGTTGGTTCTTGCAGTCAGAAATCTGGTATCAAAACCAAAACAGCAGCGTCACGGATCGCAGTGAAAAAATTGGCGCTTATATTTATCCCGAATATGGCATCAGTCAAAATTGGGCAGTAGGTCTGCGCTTTGACGGCTTCTCTGATTTATCTCAAACATTTGAAGGCAGTACCGACAAGCAAAAGAATTTGGACTATGCTTTTGCTCCGACACTTACATACAAAACAAGTGAGTTTGCAATTTGGCGCATGGCCTACACTCACGAGGTAAAAAACGTTTCCCAAGAGGCGGACAAGATTGACAGAAAAATTGAGTTTCAATTTATCGCCATCCTGGGTGCTCACCCCGCTCACACATTCTAGAGGTTGAAAATGAAAAATATCTTTTTGGGATTAACACTGATTCTTTCTTTCATGGCCTTTTCAACAGCTCAGGCGAAAATCAAAGTTGTCGCCACTTTGCCCGATGTCGCCGAAGTCCTTCATGCCATCGGTGGCGATGAGGTGGAAATCTCCACGTTACTTTCTGGCAGTGAAGATCCTCACTACTCAGATGCTCGCCCCGATTACATTCTTAAAGTACGCAAAGCCGATATTGTCTGCGCCGTTGGACTTGATCTTGAAATCGGTTGGTTGCCCAAGGTTCTGGACAAAGCTGGAAATGCAAAAGTGCAATCCGGCGGTCTTGGCTTCTGTGAATTGGGTCGCAGCGTGAAACCCTTGGAAATTCCGTCAGGAGTTGTCGATCGATCTTTGGGAGATGTTCATCCCCATGGAAATCCCCACTTCGCTCTTGATCCTTTGAAACTTGTCGAAGCAGGATCCGAAGCTGTGAGAGTTCTTACTGCAACCGCTCCTGAAAAAGCCGAAATCTTCCGGAAAAATTATGATACTTTCAAAAATCAAATGACAACTCTGCATGAGGTGACTCAAAAGAAAGTCAAAAAAGACAAGGTCATGGAGTATCACAAAGAGTTCACTTACTTCTTCGCCAGCTATGGAATTCAATCCATGGGCTCGCTGGAGGAAAAGCCCGGCATGCCGCCTTCTGCAGCCCGCATCGCTCAGATTGCAAACCTCGCTAAAGCCAGCAAGGTGACTGTTCTCTTTGCCACGGCTTCTGCACCTCATGCAACCTTGGAGCGATTCCACGAACTTTCTGGTATACCAGTCGTTACCGTTCCTTCTTATATTCAGACTACAGGTGAAGCAAAGACGATTGAAGGTTTGCAGAATTTGTTAGTAAGATCACTCCCGTAAGGATTGCACATGACAAAACTTCTTGAGGTTCAAAATTTACAAGCATTCAGCAGTGAAGGTCGCACGCTATCGCCGATAGTAAATTTTGAACTTCATGCGGGAGAGGTTCTTTTTCTGCGCGGAGAAAATGGAGCAGGAAAAAGCACCCTTCTGAAAACGATCTTGGGTTTGCATAAATATTTCAAGGGCACCTTTGATTTCTTCCCGCGTAATTCGGAAATTCAATATCTTCCCCAACTTGGCAATATCAGCTTCCACCTGCCTTTAACCTTGGCTGACATGCTTGACGGAGAGGTTTCATCTCCCCTTCTTGCGGGTTTGGATCTAAGTAAAAAATGGAATACAGCCAGTGGAGGAGAAAGACAGAAGATCCTCTTTGCATCGGCACTAATGAAAAAACCCCGTGTGCTTTTACTCGACGAGCCCTTTAATCATGTGGATAAAAATGCCAGTCATTTGCTCGAACAAAGTCTGAGCGATTATCTAAGGGAAAACCCCCAAAGCGCGATGCTGCTTATTTCTCACCGATCTTTAAATCAAGATTGGCCTCAAGTTCGTTATGTGGAGATTCGCTAATGGCATTTCTTGAGCTCCTGCAAATCTATAAATGGTCTCTTCCATCCAGCATTTTGATGGCGGCGGTGCTGGCTTTGATCGGCGCACAGTGGACGGCTCGGGAAAAGAGCGCTCAGATCTTCGTTCTGGGACAAGGTTCCTCTTTAGGAATTGTTCTTGGCTTGGTGATCAATATACTTTTAGGAACGGATTTTCATTGGTTGAGCTTGCTCTTGGGGCTCATCCTGGGTGGACTCACCTTGGTGCTTTCTGATCTGATGGTTGAGAGGAAGTCGGATAGAAATCATATCTATTTAACCTTGTTCGTCTTTTTTTTGGCGCTAACTTATCTGATGACCGCACTGACTCCTTCGTTGGAGTCGCACATGGCTTCTGCGTATTTCGGTGATTTGGCAGTAATGAGTGATACTGCGGGGAAGATTTCGCTCATCGCCGCCCTCGTCTTTGCAGTTTTTATCCTTGTGAACTGGCGACACCTGACTCGAATTTCATTTGAACTCGTCAATCATAGCTGGATTCATCGCAGCTTGAAAAACAGACTTTTTGATTTTGGAACCCTGCTGGTCACCACTTTGGCAATTCAAGGCATGGGTTATTTGTTTACGATCGGCTCTTTATTCATAGCGACGACTTTTGCTTCACAAAGAAGTCGCAATTTAAGGAGCTACACCCTGCGGATTCTAACAATTTCAACTTTGGGTTGTCTTTTGGGATTTAGTCTGTCGTTGCTATCCACAAACTTGCCCACAGTCCCTTGTGTGCTGATCGGACAAATTCTTGTGGGTATTTGCAGTTACATGAAGAAATAGTGGAAAGAGGGTTGAGCTTCGCGCTTTTGCCCATCGATGTTGAAAAGACAGATCACTTCACAGCGGACGCCTTTTTTAACATTGAAAATCGTCAAATCAGAATTTTCGATGATTTGGTGAAGACCGCGGCCGGCACCACCCTTTTGGGAATTCAAACTTCCTGCTGCGCCATTGTAGCAGGTCAGAAGATAGTCGACGATGACCTCTTTAGTTAAAGAGCCAAATGGGTCTACCACTGAAACGGCCAAAAGTACGCCATCACTTCCATAGCACAACTGAGACTGCTGATGACTGTCCAATTGAATTTCTTCTTTACGAGTCATATGGTTGAACAAGGGTTTCCCTTGTGCATCCGTTGGAGCGTCGTAGATGGCATTCATTAGCATTTCTTCAGTGACTGTATTAACTCTATCCAAGACGGTGCTGCGCACGCCCATCTTTTTGAAGTAAGCGAACATTTCATCGCGAAGCTGTTCTCTTTGAGTTGAAGATGAGACATTCTTCTTCTGAACTTCCACACCCCAAGTTAAATACTTTTCAACTCCGAAGAGATCTTTATTCAGCAGCTTACCAAGAGCCGTTAATACATAGCGAATAGTCGCATTTTTATCTTCGGCATCACGTGAAATAATATGTTCAACGAAGCGGTTGCCTTCAAGAATGCGCAGATTGCCCTGTACATCTTTACTGGTCAGTAGAACGGCATGAGAGGCCAACTTGCCTTCCACCACATCTTTCAACACTTCAACGCAACCTTCTTCACTTAGAACGATATCGTATTGATTGTCCTTCAAATAAGCTCTGGCGGACTCAACATCACCCGCCAAATCCAGATGCACGCCCGTTCCGCCCAAAGCCATACGAACCGGCATTTGTTGCTTTTTATCGGGCTCGATAAGAAGTACGCGTCCACCGTGACCTTTGGTCAAAGCACTTTGGGCTTCATGAAGTTCGCGGTTCAATATTTCGAATAAACGCGCTTTCTCATTGGTCTTCATCAAACGTTCGGTCAAAATGAAACAATAGATCTGATAAAGTAGAGCCTGGAAGCGATCTTTGTCTTTTGGATGCACATGCGCAAAGTCGTCGGAACGAATGGCAAAGCATTCAAGATCTGTCAGCGCCTTGATCGTTGTAGAAGCAGGATTCGAAGTGATCACACTCATTTCGCCAAAGACTTCTCCTGGAGTATCCTGAGTCACCAAGACTTCACCAGCTAAAGAAACTTCAAATTTTCCTTTGCGAAGAAAGAACAGAGAGTCGTTTTTTTGCCCCTCAGTAAGAGCGAAATCACCAGCTTTAAAAGTCACAGTGTGAACCATAGCAGAGACTTGCAGTAACAAATCTTCACTGAAGGACTTGAAAAAAGAGTATCCTTTTATTTCCTTAGCAATCTCAGCTGGGTGCAATCTCATATAAAAACAATTATGTCGTGATACAAGACCACTTGGGTAGATAGGTCTTGAATATTTCAGGGAAAATTACAAAAATTAAGTCTATCGTCGGTATTTGGAGGAAAGATTGTTTCCATTCATTCGAGTCACATCTTCAATCTTAATTCCAACTTACTATTTCGTGGTCAGTGCGGCCATTATTTTAGCTCTATTTTGGATCACTGCTCGCGCCAAAAAATATAATCTCAGTCACAAAATCACTCTAGACCTAAGCCTCATCATCATGGTCTGCGGATTCATCGGTGCAAGACTCTTGCACGTGTTCTATGAAAACTTCGCTTACTATCAAGAGGACTATAGCCGCGTCCTTTACTTCTGGGACGGTGGCTTTGTGTTTTTTGGTGGAGCACTTCTGGCAGCCTTGTTTGGAGTTCTATTCTTAGAGTGGAAAGCCCCCAACGATGATGAACGGTATTTGGATCTTTTTGCCCCGGTCATTTCATTGACCTATGCTATCGGCAGGCTGGGCTGCCTTTTTGCGGGTTGCTGTTATGGGAAATCCTGCGAACTTCCCTGGGCCATCAGCGGGCGCCATCCCACTCAGATTTATGCTTCCATTTGGGAGCTCGGTGTCGTCCTGATCTTAATTGGGATTGAATCAATTTCCTCTCTCCATCGCCGCCCCGCTCTTTTCAGAAGACCGGGAAGCATCTTCTATCTGTGGATGATCCTGCATGGCCTTGGACGACTTTTAATGGAAAGCTTCCGCGAAGACTTCCGCGGACCTTCCCTGGGACTTTCAATCTCAAGTTGGATTAGTCTTGCGGTGATTGCTTTAGGACTTGTCCTAATGTTCCGCAGGAAGCCAGCATAGCGGGGCTCTGCATTTCTGTCCGAGCTGACAGCGGGCCCCTTCAATGTAGGTATCCAAGCGACATTGATCCGAAGGATAAGTATTTAAAATCAATTCAGTCGCCGCCTTCTCTTCGACATCCAACTGCACCGGTACAAATTTTCGGTACGAATATCTTTGGAACATGTTCACCAAGTCCCAACCGATTTGTGCGACTTTTTCGCAATCAACATGATCTCCGCAGATCTGCAAAACTTGGGAATTCACAGTTGCCAATGGAACGGCCTCGGAGTGACGTTGCAAATATTCCGGCAGGCACACTTTTGCTGCAAAAAAATCTGATTGCCCTTCAGTTGAAGCCCACTCAGATCCCGGAATAGTTTGCAGTGGATCACCGCCCAAAATATGCCCCAACTCATGGCAAATAACTGCCGCCAGCATAGGCTTGGTAACACCTGGCGCTCGGGCCATTCCTCCCCACAAAGAAATTTGCATAAAAGATTCTTTCTTCATGGCAAAGGCGGCGAAGTAAGGACTTGCCCACTCATTGGGAATGATCAACGGCTTACCGGTCCTAGCTATGACCGCCTGCATGTAGTGAGATTGAAAGTCCGAAATGACTTCAAGGTAGTCTCGTTCTGAGACATCGGAAACATTCGCGGAACCCACGGGCAGATAGAAGTAATCAGATCGAGCGCTTTCCTGCGCATTCACAGGACGGCTTCTACGAATATGATCTTTCGTAGCCTGTGCCATAGTGACCAGCAAAGCCAACAACAAACTCGCCAATATATAAGGTAGAAATGCTCTCAGACCCTTCATGGGAAAGGAAACTAGCACAATCACTGAGCCCCTCTTAGATCCTTCCGAAGACGCTGTAATGATTTTAACAAGGTGCCAGAGATTGTCTCAATGTGAGACTTCTGAGCTGAAAAATTTTGGGACAGAGACGCAAATTGTCTCTTCCTGAAAGGGGCCTGACAGGTCAACATGCTCAAATTAAAATCAGAAGGCTTTGGGCAACAAGATTTCTTGGCACAAGTCGTGAAGTAGATATCTCTGAATAGTTTTAATTCTTTTAGAGAGGTCTTTATGAAAAAGCTCTTAATGTCTTTAGTAGCGATCACTTCTGTAGTGTGGTTTGTCGGCTGTAGTAAAAACGACGGCGGTAGCGGCGGCGTTTCCAACTGCCCGGTAGGCTCTAGCTGGAATGGCACTTACTGCGTGAACTCAAACGGCACGATCGTCAATCCAACTCCGACTGCTAAAAATTATGGCGACTACAGCTTCTATTTCAGCTTTGAACAAGGTTTGTATCGCCCTGACCTCAGAGGCAATCTTCAAATTTATGATGCTGCTGCATACAAAGTCTTCTTGAAAGAAGCGATGAAGGTTTGTGACCTTTCAACATGGAACTGGGGTGGTGCTGGTTGTGACTCTTGGGTCCAAGGTTCACTACAAGTTTCATTCAGCATCGATTCTTCATTGAAGCCAACTGTTGATTTCAGAGCCGTTCCTGCACAAACTTACTGGAGCGGAAATTTGGGATTCTTCACTGGCGGCGCTACTTTGAATCCATTGCAACTTTATTCAAACACAACTTTTAGCTTAATTAACAATAGCAAAGGCTTTGAAATCAGATCAAACGGTTCAAGCTGGAATGCTGGCGGACTTGGGTTGATCCAAATCCAAGTAGCGAATGGAACTTTGAATGACTCACAGTTTACATACAAACTTTTCTACAAAAATGCGACGACACCATTTGCTACAGGAACTTTTAAAAGCTACTAAAACTTTCGACCGAGCTTAAGCACACAATTGTGAGCTTAAGCTTTGCGTCTTGCCCTCCCCGCAAGACTTTGCAAGAATCCAAAATTATGACTGAACCAAAAGTTCTTAACGTCAAATGCCCGCAATGCGGGCGTTTGACTTTGTACTCACCTGAAAATCCATTTCGTCCTTTCTGCTCTGAAAGATGCAGACTTATTGATCTTGGCGAGTGGGCCACCGGCGGATATAAAATTCCCGTGAAGAATTCTTCAAGTGATTCTTTAACTTCAGATGAAGATATTTACGACATCCCCGACGAGGATGCCGATGATGAAAGCAAGCATTAGAATATAAAATGAGGTTGCGGTGAAGGATTCTCGATAGATTCCAAAACCGCACTCCGAGCCTTTTTCGCAATTTGCTATTGACGAAAACCACTTTTTGATTTGTTATCTGACTGTCATTGGATGACGAAGAGTTATCATCACGATTTTAATTACAACGATAGACACACACATGTGTCTGAAAGAGGAGTTCACATGAACAAAGCACAACTCATCGAAAAAATCGCTTCTGAAACTAAAGTTTCTAAAGCACAAGCAGAAAACATCTTGGACTGCGCTGTTGAGAACATCAAAAAAGCAGTTAAAAAAGGTGACGACGTTAAACTAGTTGGCTTCGGTACTTTCACTAAAGCTAAACGTAAAGCTCGCACTGGTCGCAACCCACAAACTGGTAAAGCGATCAAAATCCCAGCTGCTTGGGCTCCAAAATTCCGCGCTGGCGCAGAATTCAAATCAATGGTTAAGTAATCTCCGTTAAGAGATTATTTTTCCTGCCACCGGCAAAGCTGGTGCGCACAAGAAGGCGTTCTGAAAAGAACGCCTTTTTTTTTGCCTTCACTCAGCCAAAGCAGTACGCTTTTTAAATGGCAACTTTTTCAAAAAAAATCAGTAAGATCGGTGTTTATACAAGTGGTGGCGATGCCCCCGGAATGAATGCGGCTATTCGCGCTGTTGTTCGCGTCGGGATTGCACAAAAGCTTGAAGTCTTCGGTATTCATAGTGGTTACATCGGCATGGTCGATAATATCATTCAACCTTTGCAATTGCGTGACATGGCAAACGTCATTCAACGTGGTGGCACCATCCTGAAAACAGCCCGCTCGACAGAGTTTATGAAACCTGAAGGCCGCGCCAAAGCTGCTGCAAATTTGAAGGCCGCGGGAATTGATGCTTTGGTTTGCATCGGTGGTGATGGCTCTTTCCGTGGCGCACATGCCTTATGGGAAGAACACCAAATTCCAGTGGTCGGTGTTCCTGGCACGATCGACAACGATATTTACGGCAGCGACAAAACGATTGGCTTCGATACCGCAGTGAACACAGCTCTTGAGGCCATCGATAGAATTCGCGACACTGCCGCTTCACATGATCGTCTTTTCATCGTTGAAGTGATGGGTCGCAACTCGGGATTTATCGCTTCCCATGTGGGTCTGGCTGGAGGCGCGGAGGAAATCTTCACGCCCGATGGACTGACGACTGTTGAGAAAGCCATCGACCACATTAAAGAAGGTATCGCACGCGGAAAAACCAGCAGTATCTTGATCACTGCCGAGGGACAAAAACCAGGTCGCGCTTATGACTTGGCAGACTCCATCCGCAAAAAGTCAGGAATGGACGCAAAAGTCAGCATCCTAGGGCATCAACAGCGTGGTGGCTCACCAACAGCGGCAGATCGTATTCTTGCAAGCCGCATGGGAGCCGCAGCAGTAGATTCTTTATTGAAAGGTCAGTGCGATATTATGATTGGCACTGAAGGCGAAAGACTCGTCACCGTTCCACTAGACCTTGTCACGAAGACAGAAAAAAAGACGCAAATCGATTTGATCTCATTAGCAAATCTTTTGGCCACTTAACACAATTTCGCCTCTTGAAATCTATGAACAGGTTGGCGGAGCAGAACAACTCTGGCTCCGCCCACCGATTAAGCTGTTTTTGGCTTGACCTGTTCCTTCAGCTGAATTCCTATATATACTTGAATTTTAACAGATATTTGCCTTCAGCAATCTTCAAGGATTTCTGAATCTAAACAAAGAGGTCTCATGAAACGTCTTCTACTTTCTCTAGTATTGGTTTTGCCGCTTCTTGCTGGCTGTACAAAAAAAGACAATGTCATCACCATCGGTGAGTACGACTCTATGTCTGGAAGCGATGCCACGTTTGGCTTGAGCTCCAATAAAGGTGTTCGCCTTGCTTTCGATGAAATCAATGCGGCCGGCGGAATCAAAGGAAAAAAAGTTGATCTTAAGATGATGGATGACCAAGGCAAAAATGAGGAAGCTGCTTCTGCAGTTACTCGCTTGATCACCTCCAACAAAGTGGTGGCCATCATTGGTGGTGTTGCCAGCGGTAGATCTAAAGCCTCTGCACCCATTGCGCAATCACACAAAGTGCCATTTGTCTCTCCAGCGTCGACTAATCCAGATGTTACCAAAGTCGGCGATTATGTCTTCCGTGTTTGCTTTATCGATCCTTTCCAGGGCTTGGTGATGGCGAAGTTTGCCAGCGAGAATCTTAAAGTTAAGAAAGCGGCTGTTCTACGCGACGTAAAAAATGATTACAGCGTAGGTTTGGCGGATGTCTTTGTTCAAGAATTCAAAAAACGCGGTGGTGAGATCGTCACAGACTTGAGTTATCAAGCTGGCGATATCGATTTCAAAGCACAATTGACACAAATTCGCTCTAAGAACCCAGATGCTATTTACGTTCCAGGTTACTACACAGAAGTGGGTCTCATCGCACAACAAGCCCGTCAGTTGGGTATCAAAGCTCCGCTTTTGGGTGGCGATGGTTGGGATAGCGATAAGCTTTCTGAAATCGGCAAAGAAGCCATCAACGGCAACTACTATTCAAATCACTACACCACTGAATCCACGGACCCTGCAGTGACCGAGTTTATCAAAAAATTCAAAGCGAAATACAACGAGACTCCGGATGCGTTGGCAGCCTTGGGTTACGATGCTGCAAAAATCCTGGCAGCGGCTATTGAGCGAGCTCCCGACTTGTCAGGCCAGGCAATCCGTGATGAACTAGCTAAGACAAAAGATTTTGCCGGCGTAACTGGTAAAATCACTTTGAATGAAAACCGCGACGCTGTGAAAAGTGCGGTCGTAATTCAGGTTGATGGAAAAAACCGTAAGTTCATCACGACGATCACACCGTAAGGGGAATATGCAGGATTTCGTACAGCATCTAATCAACGGAATAAGCCTTGGATCTATCTACGCTTTGATCGCCCTGGGCTACACGATGGTGTACGGAATTCTGAAGATGATCAACTTTGCCCATTCAGATGTTTACATGGTCGGTGCCTTTGCCGCCTACTATGTCGCACGCTGGATGGGAATTGATGCCCAACCTGGCATCGGCACCTTGATTCTGCTTCTTTGTGTTTCCATGGTTTTCTGTAGCATCTTAGGCCTTTTAATTGAACGACTCGCCTACCGCCCTCTTCGCAATTCTCCTAAGTTAAATATTCTTATCACCGCTATTGGCGTGAGTTTGCTTTTGGAATATGGCGGTCAAGTGGTCTTCGGAGCCGATCCCAAAGTCTTCCCTGAAGTCATGAAAGATTTTGTGATCTTTTCCGCTGGTGGCATCGAATTGAAGTCATTCGACGTCACAGTTTTGATTGTCAGCATTCTTGCAATGCTCGGTCTGCAGTTCCTGATTTATAAAACTAAAATCGGCAAAGCTATGCGCGCAGTCAGCAGCAACCCTGGAGTTGCCAGCCTGATGGGTGTGAACCCTGATCGCGTAATCGCCTTCACTTTCGTGGTGGGCTCTGCCCTGGCGGGTGTGGGCAGCGTTCTGGTTGGGATGAAATATCCTAAAATTGATCCTTTAATGGGGATGATGATCGGCCTGAAGGCTTTCGTCGCTGCGGTTCTCGGCGGCATTGGCAGCGTTGGCGGCGCGGTGATTGGCGCTTTAATAATGGGTCTTTCTGAAGAAATGGTTGTCGCTTATCTTTCAAGTACCTATCGCGATGCTTTGGCATTTGGCATTTTGATTGTGATCTTGATCTTCAAGCCAGCTGGCATCCTGGGCAAATATTCTGTGGAGAAAGTGTGATGATTAAATCATTTAAAAATCCCATTTTAGCTCTTATTGGACTGGCACTGGTGGGCTTCGGATTTGAGATGGGTTTTGATGCCTATATCCAGCTCATCATCCTATTCATTACGGTCAATTGCCTGATGTCGATGAGTTTGAACATGGTCAACGGCTACACCGGACAATTCTCTTTGGGCCATGCGGGATTCATGGCCATTGGGGCTTACTTTTCTGCCTATGCTTCGACAAAGTGGAACTTCCTCCCCCCAAATCTAACTTTAGTGAGTTCTTTTATTTTCGCGATTGGCAGCGGACTGGTTGCGGCCGCCGCAGGATTCATTGTCGGATTGCCCTCTTTGCGACTCAAAGGAGACTATCTTGCCATCGTCACCCTGGGCTTCGGTGAAATCATCAGAGTGGCACTTTTGAACATGGATTTCTTGGGTGGACCTCGTGGTTATGCCAACATCCCTAGCCTTGGCTCCTTCTTCAGCTCTTTCGGCTTTGCTTCGGTATGGCTTGTGATCTGCTTCTTTACAATTTGGCGTGTAATGCACTCAAGTTACGGCCGTGGATTCCTAAGTGTTCGTGAAGATGAAATTGCGGCTGAATCCGTTGGAATCAACACCACAAATATGAAAGTCCGCGCCTTTGTTCTATCAAGCTTCTTTGCCGGAGTCGCTGGCGCCTTGTTCGCACACTTTACGAACTTCATCAACCCTTCCTCTTTCACTTTCTTAACCAGCGTCAATGCGGTGATCATGGTTGTGCTTGGCGGAATGGGCTCTATGACTGGGTCGATAGTGGCTGCTATCTTTATCACGGTTCTACCGGAAGCACTTCGCCCCGTGCAGGAACTGACCGGCTTCGACTTGCGCATGGTGATTTATTCTTTGTCATTAATCTTGGTTATGATCTGGAGACCCAAAGGAATCTTTGGCGAATTAGAGATCACAGATGTTTGGAGAAAATATGTCCGACGTTCTGCTTGAGGCTCGTAAGATCACCATGCAGTTTGGCGGTTTAAAAGCCGTCGACTCATTGGAATTTAAAATCATGAAAGGTCAGCTTGCTGGATTGATCGGACCTAATGGCGCCGGCAAAACCACAGTGTTCAACATGTTGACCGGGGTCTATCAGCCAACTCAAGGCGAAGTCGTTTTAGAGGGACAATCATTGAAAGGCCTCAAGCCTTTTCAAATTTCCCATCGTGGCGTCGCTAGAACCTTCCAAAATATTCGCCTGTTTAAAAATCTTTCAGTTTTGGACAACGTCTTGGTGGCGACTCATCAACATGTTCATTACGGACTTTTTGATTCGCTTTTAAAAACCAAGAACTTCCAGGACACAGAAAAGCATCTCCACAACAAAGCGATGGAGCTTCTGCAAATTTTCGCTCTGGAAGCCAAAGCCCACGAGCCTGCATCTTCGCTGCCTTATGGACAACAGCGTAAATTGGAAATTGTGCGAGCATTAGCCACGGAACCTAAGATTTTACTTCTGGATGAACCGGCGGCAGGCATGAACCACTCGGAAACCCATCACTTGATGGAAACCATCGCCAAGATTCGCGAGCAGTTCAAACTCACCGTTCTTTTGATCGAGCATGATATGAAACTCGTCATGGGAATTTGTGAAAATATTGTGGTTCTGGATCATGGAACTAAAATCGAAGAAGGCAACCCCGCTGTGGTGCAAAACTCGCAAAAGGTGATCGAAGCCTACCTGGGTGTTGAGGAGTCAGAATGAAGTCCCCGATCATCAACGCCGACAACCTAAATGTCCATTACGGTTCAATTCACGCCATCAAAGGCATTTCATTCCAGGTGAATGAAGGCGAAGTCGTCAGCCTGATCGGTGCCAACGGCGCCGGTAAAACAACCACCTTGCGCGCCATCTCGGGCCTTGTTCCCAGCAGCGGCAAACTCTACTTCCAAGATCAGGATCTATCAAAAGTTCCTATTTTCAAACGTGTTGAACTTGGAATTGCCCAATCTCCAGAGGGCCGCGGCGTTTTCGCACAAATGAGCGTCCAAGAAAATCTGGAAATGGGCGCCTACTCCAGAAAAGACAAAGCCGGCATCAAAAAAGACTACGAAATGTGCCTCGAACTCTTCCCTCGATTGAAGGAACGCCTTTGGCAAATGGCCGGCACCATGTCTGGCGGCGAACAACAAATGCTCGCCATCAGCAGAGCCCTCATGTCCAAACCAAAGATCCTGTTGCTGGACGAACCGTCCCTGGGACTTGCCCCACTGATCGTCGCCCAAATCTTTGAAATCGTAAAAAAACTAAACCAAGAAGGCATGACTATCTTATTGGTAGAGCAAAACGCTCGCATGGCCCTAAAAATTTCCCACAGAGCCTACGTGCTCGAAACGGGAAAAATAGTCATGCAAGACTCAGCCGCAAACCTCCTCAACAACGACGAAGTCCGCAAAAGCTACCTAGGAATCTAAAAAGAAATTCCAATTCAATAATTTTGTTAAAAGCAAAATTTGCTGAAAAGGGAAATCTTTGATGTTCGTAGAGAGGCCTTCAGCGGGGCCCGGACGGCCCGAACCGGCAAAGCCGGCGCTGACGAGGCAGGATGCCGTGCCGACCGAAGCAACAGCAAAGATTTACCTTTTCAGCAAATCCCCGCATTTAGCAAACATCCTTGATTAGGCCATCTTCTGAAGAGTGACTTCGAATTCGGTACCGTGACCGTCGTGGACTGGAGATCTGACGGAGACTTTTCCGTCATGGGCTTCAACAACCGCTTTGACGAAAGTTAGGCCAAGGCCCATTCCATATTCAGAGCGGGACTTGTCGATGCGATAAAGTTTTTGCCAGATCATAGCGTGTTCGTCAGCGGCGATACCAGGACCGGTGTCTGTCACTCTTAGAATGACATTTTCGGTCTGATTCACAGTTTCGATGGTGACGGTGCCACCTGCTGGTGTGTACTTGTGAGCATTATCCAAAAGATTGGCGATCACACGACTGATCAAGCGCGCATCCACCATGGCCCAATCGTGGGTATCCAGTTTCTGCACAACCTTGATGTCTTTTTCCTCAAAAGCCATTTCATAAAGACTCATCATTTCGCGAACGAGCTCGCTGATGAATTTCTTTTCAAGTCTCAATTTACGACTGCGATTTTCCGCTTCGGTGATATCCGTCAGAACTTGCAAGAAATTCAAAATCTTATCTGAATTTTCGAAGCAACTCTGCAGAGCTTCTCGGTAAGACTCCACATCGCCCTCGCTAGTCAGGGCAATTTCGGCCCGACCACGAAGACGCGTAACGGGAGTTCGAATATCATGAGCCAAATGGTCAAAGGCATCGCGCAAACCATTTACAAGATTCTCAATCTTATCGAGCATCTTATTGAACAGAACTTTGAGCTCTTCCAGCTCATCTTCGTTATCACCCAGAGGAACACGGGTGGAAAATGCCCCCGCCTCGATCTTTTTCATCGAGTTGATAACTTCCCGCACGGGACTCAAAGTGGAGTTCGAAAGGAAGAGGCCCCCAAGGAAACCAATCAGTGCGACCGGAACCAAGGACCACCAGAAGATTTTCTGAAGATTTCTAAGCTGAACACCCAAACCTTCGGTGCTCTTGGCAACAACCAGGCGAGTGCCGTTCTTTAAAGTACGACCCAAAACCAGAACCGCCTCATTGCCGGAAATTTCGGGCAATGAAAAATCAAAACTGCGAGCACGGTGCTGATTCAGCTCCGTCTTGAGCAGCTCCATATCAACTTTAAAGCTGGGAAAGGGTTCGTGAAAGAAAATGGTCTCATTCTTGGGTGAAAAGACACCAATCAGCAAAGCCGCATCACGATCATAGTTCGGGACGTACATAAAGTATTCGCTGAAGTCTTTGAGACCACGAATCTCGATGCGGTTGCTATATTCTTCGAGTTTACTTTGAAGAATCACACGCTCTTGATCTTGAAGAGCGTGCGTAATTTGAAAATACAGATAACTGAAGATCAGCGTCGAGCTGAGGATCAACACCAAGGAGTACGCAAACGTCAACTTGGTGCTGATTCGAAAGAGCGTCGGCTTAAGACGACTTAAGAACATAGCCTACACCTCTGACTGTATAGATTAGGCGTGTAGGGAAGTCTTTTTCCAATTTGTTTCTTAAACGGCATACCAATACGTCTACCACATTTGTCTGCGGATCAAAATCATAATTCCAAACTTCTTTTAGTATAGTTTGCTTACCGATGATTTTGTTTGGATTGCTCATAAAGAGATCCAATAGAACGAATTCTCTTTCCTGAAGATCCAATTTTCTACCCGCACGAACCACATCGCGATTCAAACGGTTCAATTTCAAATCTTGGAATGTCAATTGAGTTACTTCGGAAGCTTTTTGAGCACGCTTCAAAAGATTTTTCACGCGAATTTGCAACTCTGCCATCGCGAAAGGTTTTGTCAGATAGTCATCGCCACCCATACTCAAGCCTTTAAGGCGATCGTCCAATTCACGGAGGGCACTTAAGATAAGAATGGGTGTATTGATTTCTTTCTCGCGCAATGATTTTGCGAAAGTGTAACCGTCCATCTCTGGAAGCATAAGATCCAATACAATAATATCGTAATTATTTGTTAGGGCTCTTTCGTAGGCGCGGCGTCCGTTGGATTCAACTTCCACATCCCCTTCGAGCTCCCCTAAGCCCTGTTTCACGATCGTTGCAATTTCGTTATCGTCTTCAACTACTAAGCATCTCATCGAGAGTCACCTTTGTTACGGATTGTTAAATCTGGGCCCAGTTTATATCAGCTTTGTTTCTAAACAAAAGCCCCAATATTAATGATTCTCCCATTATTACAGACATTTAATCGCCTCAGACAGGAAGATTGCGAAGAAGAAATCAGAACCAATACGAAACACTATTGCAAAAAATAGGAAATTAGGGTTTCGACAAAATAAACTTCTGTTTAAAACGAAAAAAACAGGCTCCGGGTCAGAGAGCCTGTTTAACGACATGGTTTAGGTGGACCAATTTTAGGATTCTATCAAAGCTCTCGCGGCGGGAGCCGCAAGAACCTTGTCACTCTAGCCAGGCTAGAGCTTAAAAATTTCAATAACTTATGGATATCTTATCGTTTCAACTGAATTACTTCGTTAAGAAGTTCATCCGTTGTCGTGATTGTCTTCGCATTGGCTTGGAAACCACGTTGATTTTGGATCATGTTTACGAACTCTGTCGCCAGATCCACTGTAGATCTCTCAAGAGACTTCGCGAACAATTTACCACGGCCTGCTGCACCTGGAGCACCCACTGAAGCGGATCCAGAGTCTCTGGATTCTTTCAAGCGGTTGTTACCAACCTTGAACATTGCTTCCGGATTTTCGAACTTCGCCAGAGCGATCTGTGCCAAGTCTTGTGCTTGTCCGTTAGAGTAAACTGCAGTCAAGATACCTTCGTCATTGAATGACAAGCTCGTGATTGTACCTGCAGAAGCTCCATCTTGGTGCCAAGAGATAAGGTCAGAGTTTTTACCGTACTGTTTAGTACCGTCCAAACCTTTACCACCATCAGCGATAGCATCACCGAAGTTGATTTTGATTTGTTGGTCTTGAAGAGCGCCACCCTTGAAGTTGAAGTTAGAAGATGTCATCGTCTGTTTGTTCAGTTTACCATCAACTGTAAATTCCAACTTACCAGCACATACTTCAGACAATGCGCCATCAGTACCGCCAGTCACTTCCTTACCGTCTACAACGCCTTTGTATTCCCATTGTCTATCAGCCGTCTTATTGAAGAACATGCTGAGCAAATGTTTGTTACCTTGAGAGTCATAAACCTCAACACCTGTAGAGTAGTGAGAAGTTGAATATGGATCTTTGATATCGAATTTCTTAGTAGCTTCCATGCGTGAATCCAAGTTCAGATCCAACTTCACTTCTTTCGAAGCTTTCGCTGGAATCAAAGCGCGTGGGAACTTGATGTCAGACATTTTGTTAAGGATATTACCTTTATCGTCTGTTGAGAAACCTTGAACTTTTTGGTTATCGTTCGTTACCAAGAAACCTTCACGGTCAAAATGGAAAGAACCATCACGAGTATAAGATTCACCGTCTGAACCTTTAACTTTGAAGTAACCGTCACCTGAGATTGCCAAGTCAGTTACTTTTTCAGTCGCGTCAACGTTACCTTGAGTAAGAATAGGGTTTACAGCACCGATCTTCACACCACGGCCGATTTGGTTACCACCAAGAACGCCTTTTAAGCTTTTTGAGATAATGTCCTGGAATTCTGCGCGGCTTGCTTTGAAACCGATAGTGTTGGCATTGGCGATATTATCACCGATTACTCCAAGGGCTTCGCCCTGAGCAGTCATACCAGACACACCCGTGTACAATGAAGAAAGAATACCCATGTGACCTCCATGTCGTTGACGTCTTCAATCGGAATCCGTCGTTTGGAGGGCCTCCTCTGCGAGGACCAGCCCAATTATTTAATTTTTCTAACCATCCGCTTATCTGTCTCTTCGGGACAGCTTCACAGTATATTTGCGTGCCTTAGAGTACTACCGTGCTGTCGATGTTCGTGAACACATTCTCTTTGAGTGCGTTCTTGTCCATCACTGTCACCACAGTGTTATTCTTCACGCTGACAATCAGTGCCGAGTCATTCATTAACACTAATGAATCCTTGGAACCTTTCGCCGCTGCTCTCGAAATCGCGTCACTCAGCTTCGTGATATCCTCTGGGCTGTAACTAATGCCCCGAGTTTTCATCCGCTCAATTGCGTGATTCGAAAACTTTACTCCATCTGCAGGCTTCACCAAGCCTTGAGGATTAATCTGTCCAACGTTCTGAGGCTTCATGCCTCCGAGGTTATCCAGAGTCTCCTTGAAGGAGGGTCCCGTTCCATCCAGGGCCGGTTGTTTAACCTTACCTGGCTGCTGCGGGATGAGTTGATCGAGTGTCTGTATCTTCTTTAAGTCAACCATCTTACTTTATCGTCTCCTTAGCGATCTTCTCCATCATGTCGCGGGACAAACCCACAGTATCCATGATCTTAGATTTTGCTACAGGAGCCGGTTCAGTGGAAGTCTTTTGTGACTCTACGTTCCCCTCTTTTTTAGTTTGTCCTGTGACATCATCCTTTTTCAAGTCTAGGTTAGTAACATCATTTACATTCTGGTCGTTCCTCATAAGACGTGGGTCTGTGATCTTTTTTACGTCTCTGAAACGAATCGCCTGATTTCCAACGTTCAAAACAGGGCCTTCAGCAGAATAGCTCACGCCTGTGATCACTCCGTCGAAGTCAGTTTTGATTCCCATCTTTTTTCCGTCAGAAGTTTTGCCTTCAGCGATGAATTGATATTCACCCACTGGCGCTTTCACTCCTCTTTCATCTTCACCATTCCAAGTGAGCTTGTTCTCACCTTGCTTGAGGCCTTTGAGATTATACGAACGCACAACAGTTCCGTCGCCATCGCGCACTTTCACAGAGACTTCACTTGCATCCATTGGCAATGAGAAGCGGAAATCATGATCTTTATCATTCAAGCCACGAACAACTTTTGATGAGTCACCGGCAACTGCTTTTCCGATGAGATTTAACGCTTGGAAATTTTCTGAAGGCTTCTGTGCATTCTTCAATTCCTCAAGTGTCTTATTCATGTTCTGCATTTGCTCGAGAGATGAGAAGTTCGCAAGCTGCGCTGCCATCTCATGACTCTTCATTGGATTTGTAGGATCTTGATTCTTCATCTGTGCAAGCATCAATTTAAAGAATGCATCTTTATCCAAACTTGGATTTCCCGTCGCACGAACTTTCTTCGAAGGATCGATCCAATTGGGATCAGAAAGCTTATTGGCCACCGAGCCAATATCTTCTTCGCCGGTTTTTGCTTTGTCTTGGGCACTGAATGTACTCGCAGCCGAGTTCACACTTTCAGCTTTCGTTGCCGTCGCACCGAATGCATTCACTCCCAATTTAGCGTTCACCATTGTCATGTCATTCTCCCTCTACCGCTTCAACTTTTCAGTCGAAGTTGTTTATGCTACAAGATTTAAGCCGCTGCCCTTACCTTCAACTGCTCGCGAAGCGGTTTTCGCTCCGGCGCTGTCGATCGGTTGCAATGGATCACGACTTTTTCCACCATAGCCTTTGATGTTTTGGAATTCGCCAAAAGATTCTCTGCGTCCCTGGTTACCAAAATTATCATTAAATTGGTTCCAGAATTGACGAGCCTCTTTATTGTTTTGGCCTTGTCCATTCATGTTCGGCTGGTTTTGAGTCGCGGTATCCGTCGACGTAGAATTCACTACATCAACCTTTACATTTTCCATTGATAGCTTGTGAGCAGCAAGACTGGTTTTCAGTTCAGCTAGACTAGACTCGATAGTCTTCTTAGCTTCCTGAGTATCCGCCGACATCTGCAAATTCACTTTGCCATCTTGAAGCATGACTTTGAGGTGAATCGTTCCCATGCCCTCTGGGGTCATTTCGACTTTCACTTCACCGCCACCGTTTTTGATCAAGTATTGTGCTTGATTCATCAACTGCTTCACGGCCGCTTCGTTTTTCTCTCCCGCGACTTGCCCTGGAGCTACCGGCGCCATAGGCGTCATTGGATCGAATTTCAAAGCTTCACCTTTCAAAGGCTGCGCTTGAAGTCCCTCCAATCCTGTCATCGTGGATTTGAACTCTGCAGATTTTGCGGTCAGTTTGCCTTTTGCAGCTTCCTTCTCCTGCCCCATTCCCTGCTGCATGAACTCTTTTGAGTTTTGCATCAAAGACTGACCTTGAGATTCATTTTGGAAGAATTCTTGAGCCGCGGCCTTGCCTTGAATGTTATTCATTTGAGGGCCCTGAAGAGGCTTCTCCATACGAGGAGCTTCCAATGCCTGCATGAACTCTTCGCTCAACTCTGGCGCATCCTCCGCCTCACCACCGGCTGCTGCTGCCTGCTGAGAGGCTGCGGCTTTCTTGGCAGCCAAAGCCGCAAGAAGGGCTGGTGACATGGCATCCTTCATTTGCCCCTGCAAGTGCGGCGGCAATTCCGGCATTTTCATCTGCGGAGCTTCCGGCATTGCACTTCCTGGCACTTCTGAATCCATAGCTGAATCGGTCAAATCCATGCCCTCTTCGCCATCATCCATGCTCATTCTTTGCGCCAAGTTGCCATCAAGAGTTGGCATTGCAGTTTGTTCTGCGGCAGCCTCAGGCTTCATCCAAAACTTTTTATTGAAGCTCTCTAACGAGGTCCCCAAGGCATTTTGTTTTTCCTGAGCTGCAGCCACACGCATCTGCATGTTCTGTGAAGACGACATGCCAAGACCCGCCGCCATTTCTGGGGGAGCCTTTGGAGATTGTGGCGTTTGTTGCAGTTGAGTCAAAAGTGCCGCGTACATTGCGCGAGCTTTATCAGCTTGCGCATCATCAAGGCCTAATTTATCAACCACAGCATCTGCTGTTGCTTCTGGGGATTCTTTAAGTTGGCTGTCGTCCAGCTGGGCCATCGCTTCCACGAGTCGCGTGGGAGGGATCTCAAATTCACTCTCGAAGGAGTCCATGAATTCTTTAATGGCCTGTTGTCGATTTGCCGACTTTTTCTTTAAAGTCCCATCTGGCTTTGCAACCTTTTGTTCCGCTCTGTCTTCAGGCTTCTGAGCTTTATCCTCTTTCCGAGAGTTCGATTCTTTTGAATCTCGGGCTGAATCTTTTGCTCTGACTTCCTGCCTTGGTAAATCTTTCGTTTCTTTCTGAGCTCCTACGGATATTTTATCCTGCAGGGCTTTTCCGAACGAAGACTCGGAGCTGGAACCTTTGAGGTTTTTTTCTATCGCCTTATCCGGCGAAGACCTCAAATCGGTCGCACCCACCATTGGGGGGCCGACTATATTTGCTAACAAAACTTCCTCCTTCCATGGACAAAAAGTATTTGTATTTTATCGAACTGCTAACGTCGTTTGTAACCCGCATACTTCTCAGAAATGATCTGAGCTTTTTCAGGTTTCAATAAATTCATGATATCAGCAGCATTTTTCTTTTTCATACGACCAAGTAGCTCAACCACCAAATCCTCGTCCATCGTCTCAAAGACTTTAGCCGCTTGGGGTGCCTTCATATTCGAGTACATCTGTACCAAGGTATCGATCTTCTGGTCATCAGCCTTGACCCGCTCTTCCAACATTGACGAGATCTTACCTCTCATCTCTTCAAGTTCTTTGAGGCGTTTATCAAGTTCCACTTTTTGAGTTTGCAGTTCAGTTTCCTGGCGTGCGAGCTCTTCTTCGCGGGCATCCAGTTCTTTTTTGCGATCATTCAATTTCGTCAGATGATCAAGATCCTCTGCGGTCATAGCAGCAGAAGTTTTCGGTTCAGCAGCAGGATCGCGTTCTTCTTTTCCATCCGCCGTTTTTTCTTTTACCGCGGCCTCTGGCTTTGCTGGAGTATTTTCTGCGACAGCCTCACCAGTCATTTGAAATTCAACACGCTTTACAAGACGTTCAACTTCGTCATGGTTCTGGAATCCCCAAAGAGCCACCAACAAACCAATGAAGGAAACACCCATCATTTTCCAAGGTACTTTTGTTCTCTTCTTCTTCTTTGGAGCGGTCATCTTCATGCGACGACGGATCTGTTGTTCAATATCTTCAGATGCCAAATCAAGATGCAAACGTGGCGCGGAGGGATTCTTATGGAATTTAACTCCACCATTTTCGTCGGCGACCTTGCGAGCATTTTTAAAGAATTGATCGTATCCGCTTTTCATCGACTCAAGATTCCTTCACAGCTTTGAAGCGCAGGATAGCCTGCTCATCCATTTCTTTCTGATCTTGGGAAATACGCTCAGCTTTATAGGCCTCGAACTTATTTTCCTTCATCTTCTCCATAATTTTATAGTCTAGAGCGGCTTGTCGCAAAAGCTCTCTCTTGGCCTCGACCAATTTCTCGACCTCTTGAACCTTAACGACTTGATAGGCAATACGGATTTTCTGTCCTTTGAGGTATTCATGAATCTGCGAAAGGGCTGGACCTTGGGCTCCGCCCATCTGAGTGAGCTCTCCGGCACGATTGTGAGCGTCCTGAACGTCTTGGTACATTTTGTCGAGCACGGCTTGTTGCTCATTGAGCTGGGTAACGACCTCTTGAAAGTCCTTCTGCGCCAAGTTTTCCTTGAGCTTGCGATGTTCTAAAACTTTTTGAAGAGGAAACTTAAACTTCACAATCAACTCCGGGCATCCTGCCCTTAAAAACTCAAACAATGATAGCAGGCTGTTCAAAAAGGTTCAGCCGTCACCCGAAGGGGATCGCAGAGCGATCCACGCGGAGGTTCATCCCCGCAGCGCAGGCGTGCTTCATGCACGTCGGAGCGAGGAGATGATCCGACAACGCCGTCGGATGGACCTTTTTCAACAGCCTAAGCGTTAATTAGAATCTGCTGCATCATTCTGACGGTACTATTGAAGTTGGTCGGGTCTTCGACTCTTTGTTTTAGGAAATCGTTGACCTGATCAATGACTTTTACAGCTTTATCAATCTTTGGATTTGAACCCGGCTTATAAGCACCGATGTTAATCAAATCCTCGGCATCTTTATAGACTGCCAGAGTCTCACGCAGTTTTTGTGCAAGTTTCACGTGCTCAGGGGAAGAGACGGCCTTCATAACACGACTCGCACTTTGCATGACGTCAATTGCCGGGAAGTGACCACGTTGGGCCAAAGCACGACTGAGCACGATATGGCCATCCACGATCGAACGCACAGAGTCCCCGATAGGATCATTCATATCATCACCCTCTACGAGAGTGGTGTAAAAGCCTGTGATACTGCCTTCGCCTTCGAAGGAACCGGCGCGCTCCAACAACTTAGGCAAAGTCGCGAACACACTTGGGGTGTAACCTTTTTGCGAAGGTGGCTCTCCGGTACTGAGACCGATTTCACGTTGAGCCATGGCAAAACGAGTGACCGAATCCATCATCAAAAGTACATTCTTACCTTGCGAACAGAAGTACTCAGCCATTGCCGTTGCGACATAGGCTCCACGCATTCTAAGTAAGGGACTTTGATCACTGGTCACACACACCACCACAGAGCGGGCCATGCCTTCCGGGCCCAAATCATGCTCGATGAATTCGCGAACCTCACGGCCCCGCTCACCGATCATGGCAATTACGTTCACGTCAGCATTGGTGTTTCGGGCCATCATCCCCAAAAGGACGGACTTACCCACACCAGAACCCGCCATAATTGCGACACGCTGACCTAGACCAGCGGTTAATGCTCCATTAATAGCGCGAATCCCTAAATCAATAGGTTCGCGAATAGGCCGGCGAGCCAAGGGGTTTTTTACTTCACTGTACAAAGGAACTTCACGGAAATTTTCGACTTCACCCTTATCATCCAACGGGCGACCCAAACCATCCACAACGCGACCGAGAAGCTCTTCGCCGGCTCGAACTGTTGCAATTTGACGAGATAGAATGATTTTAGAGCCTAAAGCGACGCCTCTCATATCATTGAGAGCCATCATCAGAACATGCTTGTCTTTGAAACCAACGACTTCCGCCAAGAAAGTCTTTTCCATCCCCGCGGGAGCGATTTGCACAATGCTGCCAACACTGGCACCGGGAAGGTAACCCTTGATAAGCATCCCATTCACTTCCGTCACCTTGCCACTATCGCGAGTCAAATGGACGGTATCAATAATATCAGAATACTTTTCCAGATTGATTTCAAGTTCACTCATTAGACTGCAATCCTAGGTTTTACCTTAGGCATATTTTCAGAAAGAGTTGTCCAAAGTTGTTGCACCCGTTGTTCAACACGGGCATCGACTTCCCCATAATTCGTCTCTACGATGCAGCCGCCATCATTGACGTCGGCATGGGGTTCAAAACGGATCTTTTTGGTAAATTCAAATTCGCGACTGGTTTCTTTTTTCAATTCCTCAAGGAATTCGAATTGAGACTGAGAAACATGGACCGTGATCTCTTCTTCATCCTGAGCCAAGCCGACCGCATCGCGAAGGATCTGCACCATCGCTTCGTTATTGCCTTCCAACTGGGTTTTCGCAATGCGCGCTGCCATCTGGAATACCAACTTCATCAAATGCGATTCATTGAAAGAAGCCATCTCTGTCTTCAATTCTTTCACGCCCAGAAGAAGCTGATCCAATGAACCCATGCGTTCCGCAATTTCAGCGGACACCTTTTCGAAGGCCTCTTTGCGACCCTCTTCAAGGCCTAGCTCATAAGCCTGTTGATAAGCTTGCTCTTGAATCTCTTTAAGCTTTTCAAGGGCTGCTGCCTCAACTTTTTCTTCTTCATTTACTTTTTCAACTTGGTCAACGCCAGTCTGAACACGAACGGCATCGTTCATGCGGAAATCAGAACCGCGTTGTTTTTCATTAATGTACTGCATGGCTTGATTCGGCGTACCCAAATCAAAGCGCATTGGTACAAAATCCAAAACCGACTCATCAGCCAATTCTTTGGATAGAACCGACTTTGCCTTACGGATTTGAGAACCATTTCTAGTGTTGCTGCTGCCAACACCACTACCTGATCCGCTGTTAGAGCCGCTATTAGACCATGGCATCTTCTGAACCGCCTCTTGCAATTAGGATTTTGCCTTCCGCCTCTAGGCGACGAGCCGCATTGACGATCTCTTGTTGTGCAGACTCGACGTCTGACAAACGAGAAGGTCCCATGTTTGACAAGTCTTCGCGCAACATCTCGGCCGCACGAGCAGAGATATTCTTGAAGACCTTGACGCGGATCTCTTCGCTCGAAGTTTTGAGAGCGAGAAGAAGTTTGTCGTTCGGAACCTCTTTGAGAAGAGTTTGAATTCCACGGTCGTCGATTTTGACGATGTCGTCGAAGACGAACATAAGTTTGCGAATCTCTTCCGCCAAAAGAGGATCTTTCTCTTCCAGGCGAGACATGATCGCAGTCTCTGTGTTCTTGTCCATAACGTTGAGCATTTCGGCCACTGGTTGAACGCCGCCCAAACTTGCCTGCTCGACTGTTGCGGTATTTGATAATTGATTTTTCAACACACGATCGATCTCGGCAATAAGCTCTGGATCGACGTGTTCAAGGTTTGCCATACGCAGAACCACTTCGGCTTGAAGAGCTTCTGGAAGACGTTTAAGAACCTCACCTTTTTTCTCGGGCTCAAGATGCGCCAAGATCACAGCCACAGTTTGTGGATGCTCATTCACCAGGAAGGTCGCCAATGATTTCGCATCGACCATCTCCAAAGATTCCAAAGAACGCGAACCACCGGAAGTAATATTCAAACCCCCAAGGATACCGCGGGCTCTTTCTTCACCGAGGGCGTCGACGATGGTATCTTTCGCAGAGATACTTTCAGAGAAGATATAATCTTCAGTCTCAGAGATCATTTCATAGAACTCTTCCAACACACGCTTTGTCACGTGAACTGGAACGACACGCAGCTTGCTCATCTGATTGATCAGCTTGCGAATGTCCGCATCATCCATACGGCGCAAAAGAACCTTCACCGCATCGCGGCCCAGATAGTTAATAAGGATTGCGGCTTTATCAAAGCCCTTTAGATTCTCATACTCGATATTCTCGGCTCTATGAAGTTTCATTAGCCATCCTTCCTAACCAGCCACATACCAAAGGCATTTGCAGCTTTCTCTTCATCGCGGCCCATCGTGGCCATGATGCGATCTTTGAGCAATTCACTTTCCGCTTTTTCTGGATCAATAGATTCCTGCAAAACAGGAAGAGCTGTGGACATACCAGGAAGCGTACTATCAACGGATTGCAATTCTTCTAGTTCTTCAATTGTACGAGGCAACATTTCCTCCACAGAGTCCTGGAAACTATCGGTAATCCATTGCATAAATGGACGGACGACGATGAAGAAGAACAATGCCAAAGAGAAGCCCAACAAAGCCCACTTGAACAAAGCGTGGATCAACTTTTTACGCTCTAGTGTCGTCAGGATTTTTTCTGCTTCAGAGAAGTCTTCCGGTTGGAACTGAATCGTTTCAATTTTTACGCTGTCACCACGTTCAGCTTTAAACCCAATAGCATTCTTTACGAGGTCTTCGTACTTCTTAACTTCTTCAGCAGAACGAGGCTGCCATTTCGTTTCCGTTGTACCATCTGGCTTCGTTGTCGTTACAGCAACGCCGTCAACCACAACGGCAACGCTCACGCGCTCCAAATTACCAGCGGTCTCTTTGATATTACGAACGGTCTTAGGAACTTCGTAGTTGATCGTTTTCAACTCTTTTTTAACATCTTGTTTAAATCCAACTTGGCCGTTGTTATCTTCAGCCCCTGGAATATTGGAACGAGACCCTGGGACACCGGAAGGATTTGTTCTGGCTCCATCCAAAGACTCTTCTTCAGATTGTTGCGATTTGATCGCGGTTTTATCCGGGTCCACCATTTCTTCCACTGAAGAAATGACTCGATGATTTAAAGTGGCATTTACTTTTGCGACAACTTTGGCGTGACCTACAACTTTAGAAAGAATGTCTTCAATACGCTCTTCAAAGTCGCGCTCTACTTTAGCTTTCAGATCCATGAGTTCATTCGAACCACCCGTTGAACCGTCTGAAGCACGAGTCAAAACTTTTCCGCGTTCATCAAGTACGGCAACTTTATCCGGATCCATGCCTTCAACAGCATTCGCCACCAAATAGCGAATACCACGAACTTGGTCCGCGTTCAGCTCTTTGCCCTGGTGCAGCTCAACAACCACCGAAGCAGACGCCTGTCCACCATCCTCAAGGAAAGTCTTTTTTGCTGGAAGAGCCAAGATCACTTTTGATTGCTTAACCGCTGTCAAAGTGTTGATCGCTCTCATCAACTCACCTTGAAGGGCTCTTTGATAATTGATCTTTTGAGCGTAAGAATTTACACCGAAATCCTGCTTATCGAAAAGCTCAAGACCGATATTTCCCATTTTTGGCGAGCCAATCTCTGCCATCAAAGTCATTTGGGTCGAAGCCAAAAGTTCTTTAGGGATCGCTACTGTCTTGCCACCATCACGAAGTTGGAATGGAATATTTTTTTCATTCAACTTCGCTACGATTGTCGAAACTTGCTCTGTCGGGATATTTGTAAAAAGAGGTACATAGTCCTTACCCGACGCCATGAAAAACATCGTGGACAAGGCCACAAGGGCAATGACAGAAACTGCAATAACTGAAAGCCTCTTGGTTGGACCGAGATTCTTAAAGAACTCACGAAACTGGACAACCAATCCACCGAAAATCTTGTTCAAGGTAACCCCTACCCTCTTGTCAACACTCCGAATCCTTCAGAGTGGGCAAACATACTCAAACTACAAATCAAACAATCAGTAAATCACACTTGCATTTTCATAACTTCAGAATACGCATCAATGATCTTGTTACGTACTTGAACCATCACTCTCAGCGCGATGTCCGCTCTTTCAGCGGCGATCATCGCACCAGCGACGTCATCTGTTTTTCCTGTGGCAACGTTCTGAGCAAAAGTGTCAGAAGACTTTTGCAACTCATTCACAGAACTAACAGCATCTTTCAAAGTGTCGGCGAAGCTCTTACCAGTATCTGATGTAGAACTAATCGATGAAGGTCCCTCGACAGACAAAGACTTGGAATCACGGATGTTTCCAGTGTCGAGAAATCTATTGGCATTTGATACCGTAAAACCTTCCATGGCTTCACCTCTCCCTAATAAAATAGTAATCTAAACGTTGTTAAAATTCCTGCTTTTTTAGCCAGGTCTAGGAACTATCTTCCTATCTCCAAAGCGCTCATGGCCATATCTTTTGACGCCTGCAAAGCAGAGACGTTTGCCTCGTAAGAACGCGATGACTGTATCATATTGGTCATCTCTTCCATGAGGTTGATATTAGGATAAGCCACGTAACCATCTGGATTTGCATCAGGATGATCCGGCTCATACTTCAACAATGGCGCCTTGCGATCCGAGATCACATCGCTGACCTGGACCCGCTGCATGTTTCCATGAGGGTCCGAGCCCGTAATGATTTCGCCAAAATTTTTGGCATCAGGCATCGCTTCAAAGACCACGTCTTTTCTGCGATAGGGGCCACCCTCCGGAGTCTGGGTGGTATTAATGTTCGCAATATTGCTGGCAATGGTATTCATGCGCATTCTTTGCGCTGCCATACCACTACTGCTAATTCTCATACCAGTTAAAAAGTCAGCCATCCTGGCCTCCTATTAAAAAATCTACCGACCGTCGCCCGCTGCGTATTTAAGTGCCGCCATTTTTTTATTGATCAATTGAAGTGCCGTTTTGTACATGATCGCATTCTCTGACAAAGCCGACATTTCTTTCTCAAGGTCTACGGTATTACCGTCATTATTCACGGCCCCTTCAGGGTTCTCGTAAATATCGGGACGGGTCTTGGCAACGGATACACCACCCACTGCAAAGTGCTCTTTGCTGCTAGTGCTCAGACCGTTTGCGCCATCCATGTCCAGAGCGCGCCCCAAAGCCTCTTCGAAATCCATTTTTTTCGCATGGTATCCCGGAGTCTCTGCGTTCGCGATGTTCGAAGACGTCACATTGTGACGAAGCTGCCTCATGCGCATGGAAGTCGCTAAGGCATTTGTGGTTTTATCGAAAAGATCACCACTCATACGACACTCTCCTTGTATTCATTGAGTTTGTTTCTCAGAGTTCTGATACTAATTCCCAACATTTGAGCTGCACGGGTGCGATTCTGCGCCGTCAGTTCCAAGGTCTGTAAGATGAGACGCTTCTCAACCTCAGAAAGGGACATTCCGGGAGCAAAATCCACCGACATATCCTCAGCGACGGCCTCAAACTGAATAGCTTCAGGGCCAATCGTTGAATTTTTTGCAAGAACCACAGAGCGCTCAATCACATTTTCAAGTTCGCGAATATTTCCCGGCCAATTCCATGAATTCAAACGGGAATAGGCATCGGCGGCCAAGCGCAAGCCACTCTTACCGTGCATGATTTGTGAAACTTCCAAAATAAAATTCACAATATTCTGGAAATCCACTGAACGATCTTCCAAACGAGGAAGCTCCAAATGAACAACGGCAACTTTATAGAACAAATCCTGACGGAACTGATCTTGCTTTACCATTGCACGCAAATCACGGCGTGATGTCGAAATGAAACGAGGTTTTGTTCCATCCGTACGTTCTGCCAATTTCATCAACTCAGTTTGCAAAGCCGATGAAGCGCAATCCAGGTCTTCAATCATCAACGTTCCGCCGTCGACTCTTGAAAAATCAAAACCACCGGGGTTTCTGCATTCCAAAACATAAAGACGCGGAGAACGGCTTTTTGTATAGATATAACGAGCCAAGCTTGTTTTACCCACACCCGCGTCACCAACAATCAGAAGACTGGCTTGAGTTGGCGCCAACTGAAGGCTCAACTGTTTCGCCTCGTTCATTTTTCTGTCTTCGATGTGTAATGCATCAAAATCAAAGTACGACATCCACTCTCCTACTTACTTTCTTTTTCAGACATTGCTGGGATACGTTTAATATATTTCTTATAACCATCGCGCCATTCAGAGTTCTTAAGCTGTTCCTGGGCTAAGTTCTTCCAGAAACCACTTTTCTCCCCTTTAAATTCATTCCAAGTTTCGGCAGCCAATTGCATGTCGCCGCGTTTGAAATAAATTTGACCCAACTTATAGCGAATTGACGACAACGGACGCGTCTGTTCGTATTTTTCCAAAAGCGTTTGATAAGCATCAATCGCCTGATCTTTGGAGTTCTTTGCCAAGTAGATATCACCCATTGATTCCAGTGCTTTCGCATGAACGACCGGTGAAACGTGGTCAGAATCTTTCGAAAGCTTATCAATCATGCCCAAAGCCTGAAGGGCCTCATCTTTTTTGCCTTGTTTGATTTGCAGTTCCGCCAATTTCAAGTAAGGTTCCGCGACAAGTTCCGGTTGGCCTTTCCAAGTGCGAAGCAACTCGCCCAAATAACGAATAGCTGACTCATTATCTCCGCGTCTTTCCAAAAGACGAACTGCGATATTCACGCGCTCAATCTGTTCCAACTCAGAAAGTTTTTCCGGAGTCTTTACATTCTTAAGGTACTCATAGGCTTGATTGTATTTCTGCTCGTTCGTGGAAACCGCAGCAAGGCGCAGATTCAACTCATCTTCTGTAGGAACTCGTTCTTTAACACTGATCTCTTTTGCTTCCGGAGTTCCACGAATCGCATAAACTCTATTTAGGACATCTTTATAATACTTTTCAGATTCAATCGGGACTCCGGCCATTTCAAAGGCGCGGCCGACATTGAATTTTGTATCCAGACGTTTTGAGTTTTTCAACCAGCTGTCAGAATATTGATTGTGCGTTTTCAACGCGCCAATAAAGTTTCCATCATTGACCTGATCTTCCAGCTTGTTGTTGATATTGGTCACAATCCTTTGAGTCATCAAAGGAATATCAACGCTCGTTGGATGCTCTTTGTAGTATTTTGAAAGCAGTGAAATAGATTTATCAAATTCACCACGTTGGGTGTAACCATCCGCCACCATGACAGTTGCGAATTGTTCGATATTTGGAAGATCCACTTTCTTTGCCAAAGACATGATTTCTTTTACTGCATTATCCGTCTCTTTTGGTTTCATGCCCTTCATACGGGTTGACAGCAGACGCAAACGTGAAATCACCGCACTTGGATTTTCACCATAGCGGAAATAAGTTTCAAGATAGGCGCCCATCACGCGAGACTTATCCGCGCCCAGGATTTCCAGCAATTCACCCATGCGAGTCATCGCAAATGGTGCGTGTTCGCTGGATGGGAATTTTTTTACAAATTCGCGATACAAATCCAAACTTTGCGGATACTTCTGCATTCCAAACAAAGACTCCGCCTGATTGTAATAGGCATTCGGGAAGAAGGTTTGACCTTCAGGATATTTCTTCAATGCATTTTGGTATTCGCTAGTCGCTTTTGCGTAGTTCTTTGCTTTGATCCAAACATCACCACGGCGGTAAGCTGCCTCAACTTTTAAATCACGATGAATGGAATTTTTTTCGATATCTTCATACTGAGCAACCGCATCTTCCCATCTGTTCAGTCTCATGTAAGCAAGGCCAGACCCCATGCGCGCAAGGTCTTTGGACAAGGACTCTTTGCCGCCAAAGTTTTTATTCGCAATATGCTCATTGAACAGACGAAGAGCGGCAAGATTATCACCACGTTCTAGAGCCAGATAGCCAATCTTTAAAGACGTGCGCTCAGCCAAAGGTGATTGAGGATATTTCGCAATAGCTTCTTTATATTTTTGAATGGCATCTTCATAGCTCTTCGCATGCTCAGCACCTTGTGACAAAGCCAAGTGCACATCCGCAGTCATAAAGTCGATGACTTCGTTGTATTGCGACGTCGGATATTTTTCTTTAAACCACTGAACTGTTTTCAGATATACCGCATATCTTTGCTTTTCAAATAAAGTCAGAAGCAATCGAGCTTGCTTATTCTCGTCCGTCGGCTTCGGAGAGATTTCATAAATTGTCGGAGTGTTCTTAAGCTTTTCCCAATAAGACACCGGGGTCTCAAGCATCGGGAATGGGATATAATAGTTATCTTTGGCACGAATGACTGACTCTTCCTTAATATCATAAGGCTTGATCGTGAAGCGTTCGTAGTTGGGATCGCCACCATCAAAAATGCCTCTTTGAGCCGCCGAATCATTTAGAGCGACCGCAGCACCTTGATCTGCAATGGCAAGAGCATCCGCAGTCGCTGGCGTTCTGGTTTTATCAGTTTTATTTTTAGCCAATGCTTTCGATGACTTTGCTGAATCTGCTTTTGTTGTTGGTTCTTTTTTCGCAACGGATTTCTTATCCGCTTTTGCTGAAGGATTCACATAAAAGTCGACGATCAAACGTGATGGCTGATCCGTCAAATAATCAAAAGTATCAATGCTGGCACCGGATAATGTGAAGTAAACCAAGTACTTGCCATCGGGACCTTTGCGATCCACTGAAACTTGAGTCACCATTTCGCTTTTAAAATTATTCAAAGCTTGAACTGTGCTGTCATCAAGCGCAGGAACCGTCATCTCAACAACAGTCTTGCCTTTGCTTTCACTGCGTTTCACGTCGTAGTCCCAATTTTGTTGCCCCGAAAGCTCAAGATGAACAGTGTCACCTTGAAAACTAATGGCGCCATTGACGGACGCCGCCAATGCTGGAACTAGACTAAAGATCAGGCATCCTGCCACAAGAACATTACGTAAAGCGTTCACTCCTTGAACCCCTTTTCCCTTCACCATGCCAATGCACAGAGGATGCCACCCCTTTCTAAGGTCTATTGGCAAATATGTTCAAGATGGGCAAAAAGTTTCATAGAATCTTTGTCAGGCCTGACAAAGACATGACAGCGACCTTAGTCCTGATTCTCGCAGAGTGAAACAAGAACACTGAATTAATTGATAGAAAATTCCGATAGATAGGTGCTATGAGAAACCATCTAAGATTTTGCATCACATGTATTCTGCTCGGTCTCCTTTTTGGAGGCTGCGTTTCTGTCCAATTGCCTGGCGGGAAAGTCACGTCAGCCAAGGATGTGCAGCTGTCTGAACCCAAATCTCCATTTGAAAAGATCAAGGCCGTCAATGCGGACCGCGCTTGGCTGAGTTCAAAAACAGGCAACACCATTTCATACCTTTCAGAATGCGGTGGCCCCGGCGACATGAGCCTGCAAGCAATTGAAAATGAATCCTTAAGTGCCATGAACAAACTGCAAACCGTAAGTTCTGAAACTTTGATCTACAATGGTCGAGAAGCACGTCAAAGTATTTCCAAGGGCGAGCTTGATGGCGTCCCGGTGCAGATGGCACTTTTAATTTTCAAAAAAAATGGCTGCACTTACACGATGACTTATGGCGGATTACAAAAACAGTTCCCGATGGAACTCAATGATTTTGAAAAATTCAAAGTAGACTTTAAGGCACCATAATGAACTTAATGGCTCTTCCCTTAGCACCCTTCATTTACGAATTGCTGCATTTCCTGGGCGGCGTGGGAATGCTATCCCGTGAGATCTTCAAAGAGTTCTTCACGACACGTCTTTATTGGAAGCTCTTGGGCGAACAAATCTACCAAGTGGGCGTCAGATCAACTCCGCTGGTCGTCATCACCTCGGTCAGTGTCGGCATGGTCATGGCTCTGCAGTTCGGTTTGGGATTGGAAAAGTTTGGCGGCAAAATGTACGTGCCAAAACTTTTGGCTGTAACCATTCTTCGTGAAATGGGCCCCATGTTTACCAGCCTGATGGTCGCTGCCCGCGTGGGTGCAGGCTTTGCCAGTGAAATCGGCAGCATGGTCGTCACTCAACAAATCGATGCAATTCGCGCCTTGGGAACCTCTCCAATTCGCAAGATCGTCATTCCTCGTGTTCTGGCAACCTTAATTGTTTTGCCAATCCTCGTGGCCTTTGCCAACGTCGTAGGCAATGCCGGCGGCCTCCTCATCGGAGCGACAGAACTCAAATTGGATCCCAGCTTCTATCTTCTCAAAGTTCTTTCAACTTCATCCTTGTCTGACTATTTTTCCGGCTTTGCTAAAAGCTTTTTCTTCGCCCTCATCATCTCCATCCCATCTTGTTATTTTGGCTTGACCGTCAAAAATGGCACGAAAGAAGTGGGCATTGCGACAACGAAAGCAGTCGTGGTCTCTTCCATTATGATTCTTATTGCAGACTTCTTCCTTTCAAAGCTGTTTTGGGTTGTGGAGAAAATCCTATGAGTAATGAAAAACCACAAAGCTTTCTGGAAGTGATTGATTTCAAAAAATCGTTTGGTGAAAAGCAGGTCCACGACGGCGTGAGCTTCTATGTTCGCAAAGGTGAATGTCTGGGCTTAATCGGAGGATCCGGCACCGGTAAAAGCGTTCTCTTACGAAGTCTGGTGGGCTTGGAAAAGCCTGACTCGGGAAAAATTATCATTGATGGCGAAGATATCGTTCCAAAAAATGAACGCGAACTGATCGAAGTTCGCAAAAAAGTTGCCTATGCTTTTCAAGGCGGAGCCCTGTTCGACTCCATGACAGTCTATGAAAACCTGGCTTATCCACTCAGAGAACATTTCCATTTCACAGAAAAGGAAATTGCCGAACAAATTCGCGCGCAGCTTGAAGAATTTGGTCTGGATCCCTCGAGTGAAAAGCTCTATCCAGGCAGCCTTTCAGGCGGTATGCAAAAGCGCGTGGGTTTGGCTCGCTCTATGATGATGCATCCCCAAGTGGTTCTTTATGATGAGCCGACTGCGGGGCTGGATCCTTACAACACAAAAAAAATCCAAGAGTCTATTTTGAAAATGAAAGCCAAGGGCGTGACGTCAATTCTTGTAACCCATGATATGCCGACTGTTTATGCGGTCTGCGACAAGGTCGCCCTGCTTCTGAACGGACGCATCGGCGAACAATATACAATTGACAAGCTGAAAACCGAGCCCTCTGGAGCGATGACTGAATTTATTAACGGAGAGAGTGCATAATGGAATCACAAGGCAATACTCAAATCAAAATTGGAATCTACCTTGCCATCGGGACCATCTGCATTTTGGGATCGATCTTCTTCTTGGGCGCCGACAAGGCCCTCTTCAGACGATATGTAAAAATCCATGCCCATTTTGAACAGGTGCAGGGACTTGCCGTCGGCAGTGTTGTCTCCCTTTCAGGAGTCACCGTGGGTAACGTGCAGGATATCACCTTCCTGCCTGATGAAAATAAACTTGATGTTACGATGAGCATTGATGAGAAGTTCCTTAAGCGCATTCGCAAGGAATCGGCTGTGGAAATCCGCACCCAAGGCGCCTTGGGTGACAAATTTGTTCTGATCTTCCCAGGCGATCCTCGTCAACCCGAAGTGAAAGACGGAGATGTGCTTCCTTTGGCGAAAGCTTCTGATTTGCTTGGCATCCTTACGGAACGCGGGGGTGAAGCCGGAAAGATCTTTGATGTGGTGAATGAGGTTTACAAGATGGCTCACACTATCAATGCCGAAAACCGCATGGAAAAGATCATGATGAATTTTGATACAGCTTCTTCGAACCTTGCGCAGACAAGCAAAGATATTCAGAAGATCGTTGGCAATTCCAGCGGTGGCGTAAAACTGAATCATTCTATCGAAAAGTTGGATTCGATTCTTACTAAGATTGATAAGGGTGAAGGCTCTTTGGGGCTTTTGATCAATGACCCAAGCATTCACAATCAACTCAAAGCCGCCCTTGGCGGTGGCGGTACTCAACGCAAAAACCAAGTGAAAACCTTGCTTCGCACCTCTATTGAAAAGGAAGACTAGCCTTCCTGATTGGGGCCTGCAATTTGCTTTATGATCCTCGGAACGTTTAAAAACCATTCTGGAGGATCTTATGAGCAAGAATCTATTCGCAGTGGCCCTTTTTTGTCTTCATGTCATTCCCTTAAACAGCTTTGCTGCTTCAGCCTCCTCTACTGAGATTGACTCACTAGTGGAAGAGAGCCGCCCCGAAGCCCAAGCGGCCATCCGTGCTAAAATCCAAGAAAACCAACGTCTGGTTTTAGAGATCGCCAAGGTTTCCGCAGATCTCGATAAAATCAAAGCGGATATCGCCGAAAACTCCTACGCGGCCAAGAAAGATCTCATCATCGCCGGAGGAACCGCTGTTGCCACAGCTATTACATCTTATATGTTAATTAGAAAAACAGGACGCAGTGAGATGGGTGACCAAATAAATCTCATGCTTTCCATGGCCTCAACACTCGTAGGTTCTTCACTTACCATCTTTAATGGCGGCAAGGCGGGTTATCACTACATCATCCTCAAACTTGATGAAAAGAAGATCCCAGCCCTCGAGGCGACTTTGGCTGATTTGAAACAGCAATTGGAAAGACAAACAGAAGAGCTTCTGAAGTAATCCGCTGCCGATGATAAAGCTTCTGCATAAAATCCTTATTCTGGGACTTCTTCTGGTTTCTGTGGCCGCTCATGCTGCAGAAACCTGCGGGGGTATTTTTGCAGAAGACTCCTATCACAAAGTAGCATTGGATTCGGCTCTAAAAAAAGCCATCACCCCCGATGGCACCGTCAAAGGTCTTTCAACTAAGGACCTCGAATTCCTGGTCGAAAAAGTCTTTGATCAAAAACAAGGTCAGAAATACAAACCCTCCCACTATTGGAGAAAGACAGCAGAGGAAAGAACTCTGGCTGTTTTAGAACGTTATATCGGTGAAGACGTGATTCATCATGGTCTGCTCAAATACTTTGAAGAGCATGACCTGCTGGTTGATAAAACTCGATTTTATACCAAACTACAGGTCATCAATCGCAGTGGCCTTTTCAATTCGGCACAAGCAGCTTGGATCGCCTATTCGGCCGCCCTCCGAGGCACACCTCCGATAATGCTTCCGGAAGTGTTTTTCAAAATGAAGGACATGGACAAGCAAACGCTGCTTTTGAAAGGCCTTCAATCCCCCGAAGGAAAGGTGATCGCGAAACGTTATGGGCTTCGCCAAGAGGCCATTCGTGGCTACACCCTCATCAGTAAGTATTATTCACGCGTAGCGATCGCTGTACTGGCTTATGTGGTTTTCAACAAGACATTGGCAGCCTTGGACGAGGATCACAAAAAGGAAAGCGACGACGCTTTCAACGCCATAAAGGACAAATTTGAAAAAATGTTCGGTGGTGGAGAGATTGAAACAAAAGAAGATGTCCTGTTTGATACTGTTCTTGAAAAGTTCCAAAAGAAATTTGGTCGAATGCCTAATTCAGAAGAGAAGAATCAGATTTGTCTGAAAGTCTACGGCAACCAGGGTTGCCCATAAAAAAGAGAGGCTTTCGCCTCTCTAATCACCCAATTTAGTTCTTCTTAAACTCACCATTTTCATCTGTAATCAATCGCAAATCAAATGAACGATTGTTGATGATGTTTTGGATATACATCAAAGATTTGTACAGATCCTCATTGGGGAAGGTTCCAAACTTAAACTTAATTGCTTCGTTGCCCTTCGAAGAGAAGGTCATTTCGTAGCTCACCATTGAGTTTGCACGGTATGGAGGAATCATTGAAAGTATGAAACCCACTCCACGCTCTCTCCACAAAGGAATCGCCTGAAGAGTTTTAAAGTGGCGATACAAAGCTGTGCTGTCGTTCAAAGAAGAAACCACACCCACAAATGAACGTGCGATTGTCATCAACTCTGAATCATAGTCATCTTCCCATCCAGAAAAACTGTCATGTCCACGGCCGGCAGCCCCTTTTCGAGCTGGCTCCCCTGCCTTGGTCACATATTTTATAAATGCCTGTTTGTAAGCACGTTCACTCATTACTGGCAAAGTCGCCAAAGCCTCAGGGTTGATGAACAATTGCTGTCTGAAATAACCATTTACAAAAGATCCATCAGAGAAATCCCAATTTTTCCAATCGATTTGTGCATATTGATCTGCCGGAATGGTATTTTTAACTTCTTCCTGAACATGGCGGAAGTCGCGTTTAGACACGCTTCTCATCTTAACCATGCGGTAACCCGTATAAGTCACGAAACTTGCTGGAGCCCATGAATCCGTCGCGTTGAAGACGACGTTGGTTCCTTGCGCAGTTTTGTCTCCGAACAGACCAAAAAGGAACTTCGACTCGAAATCGCGAGAATAGCTATCCAACAGATATTTTTGCTCGCGATCATTGCGATCATAGTTCAAAAGCTGATTCTGACTGTACAAGAAACCCGATTTCAACTTGATGATGCTCAATCCAAGTTTGAAGTTGCTGCCTGAATCAAGTGAAGTGTTGGATCCTTTGAAAATGCGATCAATACGTCTTTGCGAAGCCGGCAAGTCGCGGTCTTCGTTGAAAATCTGTTCCACACCCGACATGTCCGTCATCAAATCCTCAGCAAGCTCCGGACGAGAAGCCGTTGGATCAATGACTTTCAAATCTTTGAAGCGAACTTTTTTAGACATCAAATCATCGAAAGATTGTGACGATTGAGAATTCTTTAGATCGAATACATAGTCCAACATGAAAACGTCGTTAGCGCTTTTGCCGAAGCCCAAAGATAAAGGCGTCAAATCAACAATTTTCTCGATTCTTCTATCAATGACTCTAAGACCGACGATTTTAAACTTCCTTGCATAATCAAGATCGATGTTTGCACCAACACCTTTTTTACGCATGGTAATTAGCTTCACACGAATCTTGTCATTCTCCATGCGGAAGATGTGGATCATGAAGTCGCCGGACAAATAGACGTGAGTGGAACCACCGAGGCTCAGTGCTGGATTTACTTCTGTGCTCGCACCGACTGAGAATACAATTCCCAATTTCGCCTGAAGGGCCACGAAGTCACCGACTTGCAAATTACGAATCGCCTTGTGGGCATTCAAAGGCAAATTCTTTAATGTGTATGGGAAAGCCTTCAAAGAATCACTTTGCGACTTAAACTGACGAGCAAAAATAATTTCCGTGTTTTGCTGAATTGTGAATCCAATCGGAGAATCATTGTCCTCAAGAATATCACCGGGATTTACCTGGGCTTCGAGTCTGTATTTATCGACTCGCGTGTAATAGCCATCAATATATGAAGGTTCTGATTCCAATTTGTAGCCAAGAGCTGTCGAGAAGCCACTGAAAATTTCACCATCGATGAGCCCGATAGATACGCCAATATCCTGCTTTGCAATTTGTTGACGAATTTTTTCGATGATCTTTGCTGGCTGCAAAAAATCCCAACCCGCTTGAGCAGGTGTCGCAGTGAACGACATTCCTAATAGTGTGGCGAATAACAATGCTGTGAACTTCAAAAGACGCTCCGTTGTTCAGTTACTAAAATGCAATGGAGCGAAGACTCTAACAAAGCTGTAACAAACGCAACTCACGCCTGGTCATGCGGATTTTCATGTAAGACCGTGTAAGTTAATGGAACATTTTGGCCAAAATTACCGGTAATTTTCATCAATAATGCCTGACATAAAACAGATACGCCGCTCCCCTTCTCCTTCGCTATCCTGCTAAAGCAACTCAACATTCATAAACAAGAGGCATAGATGAAAAAGTCTAAGAAGGGTTTGACCACAGATGCGGGCGCACCGATTGCGGACAACCAAAATTCACTGACCATCGGAGAACGAGGCCCCCTCCTCATTCAGGATTTTCAGCTCTTAGAGAAACTGGCGCGACAGAACCGCGAACGCATCCCAGAGCGAACCGTTCACGCCAAGGGCTCCGGTGCTTTTGGAACTTTAAAGATCACCCACGACATCAGCAAATATACGAAGGCTCATTTCCTTCAAAAAGGTCGCAAGACAGATATGCTTATTCGCTTTTCAACAGTCGCTGGCGAACGCGGCGCCGCCGATGCAGAAAGGGATGTCCGTGGATTCGCCATGAAATTCTACACTGAAGAAGGAAACTTCGATCTTGTCGGCAACAACACCCCTGTTTTCTTTGTCCGTGATCCCTATAAATTTCCCGATTTTATCCATACTCAAAAACGCGATCCTAAAACCAATATGCGTTCACCAACATCCATGTGGGATTTCTGGTCTTTAAGCCCCGAGAGCGTTCATCAGGTGACGATTCTATTCTCAGATCGCGGATTGCCATCCTCTTACCGTCATATGCACGGTTTTGGTTCTCACACCTATTCATTTATCAACGCACAGAACGAAAGATATTGGGTAAAGTTTCACTTTAAAACAGAGCAAGGAATCCAAAACCTCACCAACGAACAAGGCGCGGAGCTGGTGGGCTCTGACCGGGAAAGTCATCAGAGGGACCTCTACGAGGCTATTGAGAGAAAAGAATATCCTCAATGGAAATTCTTCGTGCAGATCATGACTCAGGAAGAAGCTAAAAAAACCTCCTACAATCCCTTTGATCTCACCAAAGTTTGGCCTCATGCCGATTTTCCGATGATCGAAGTTGGCCATTTTGAACTCAATCGCAATCCTGAAAACTATTTTACGCAAATCGAGCAAGCCGCCTTTGAGCCGTCCAATATGGTGCCTGGAATTTCTTGGTCGCCAGATAAAATGTTGCAATCTCGCATCTTCGCTTATGCCGATGCTCACCGCTATCGCATCGGCTCCAACTATGCACAATTGCCAGTCAACAGAGCCCGGGTCGAAGTGAATAACTACAATCTTGACGGAGCCATGCGATCCGATGTGCCGGAGTATCATGATGCCTACTATGAGCCCAACAGCTTCGGTGGACCGGTTCAGCAGGAGGACTTCAAAGAGCCATCTCTGGCCTTTGATAATCCAACTATGGATCGCTTCAACCATCGAATTGGCAATGATGACTACTCTCAATGCCGGGCTCTTTTCAAGCTGATGTCTGCGGATCAGAAAAATCAATTGATGGACAACATTGCTGAACATATGCAGGGCGGAAAGGTTCCTTTGGAAATTGTCCAACGCCAGATTGATGTCTTCCTGAAAGTCCACCCTGACTATGGATTGGGTGTTGCGGAACGTATGAATTTAAAGATCGCCGACGACAGCATGAGACACAGTCGAGATCTCCACCACCACTAGTCGAAAACTCATCAGCGAGGAGTAAAAGAAATGGCGACTTGGGAAGAATATAAAAAAACAATGCGCAATGAAGAGGATATTTTTGAGTACGCCCGCCAGGGGGATCTTCCGGCCCTGGTGAATTACCTGGCCCAAGGCGGAGACGCCAATCGCAAAAACCATAGAGGCTACTCCTTGCTGATGCTGGCTGCTTACAACGAAAGAGAAGCAGCCTGCAGACTGCTCTTGGAGGCCGGAGCTGATGTGAATGGAAGAGACAATTCCGGCAATACAATTTTAATGGGGGTTTCCTTCAAGGGTTATCCCCAGATTGCTTCGCTGCTGATCAATTCTGGAGCAGATAGAAAATTGAGGAATTGCATGGGCATGACGGCCCTTTTATTTGCCAAAACATTTCGGCGCGCTGACGTGGTAAAAATTCTTTCAACTTAGATCAAATAAAAAAGGTCCCTCCTTTCGGAAGGACCTTTTTAAGATTCTCTATCTTAATAATCTTAGAATATAGCTGGAGTCAGACAGGATGTTCAAATATCTCTGAGCAACTGCCTGTGGAAACTCATTCGAATTGAATTTGGCCTGATATTCAACGATCAGCTGATATCTTTGCTCGATATCCATCAGCTTCACTTCACGCTGTAGCGCTTGTTCTGCGATCATATAAACATGAGCACTCATATCGCGATGTACAGTCTTCAAGAATGCACCCTCTGGAGCTGTGATATACAGTTTGTAGAAGTTGGTGCCTTCGGTGTCTGCCTGGCGGAAAGTGAAGTTCGCCGCTGCAACTTCTTTACGATATTGATTAGGAGCATAATCTCTAATTTTATTCATCATATTGGAATATGCGGCCTTCGCGCGAGCTCCTTCCGGCAAGCCTTGATATTTTTTATTAAGGTCTAAGGCAATCTTAATAAGGGCATCACTCGGGAAGCGGCGACATGGCATCTCATTCTGAATCGACAAAATCAGCACATCAAAGGTTCCATTTAGCAAGTCTTTGTATGCCGGTTCAGAAACTCCTCCCGCTCTGACTGCATTGTACTGATCTCCGAAAAAGTTAATCAGTGTTAGCAAGTAAGCGGAAGTTGTATACGATCCGCCAGAGCGAATTGTCGAGATGAAATCACTCACCTGATCTTTCAACTGATTCCCCGCAAACTTTTCCTGAACGGATCCCGGCGCACTGCTTTCAGCTCGCGAAACCCAAAGTTGAATCGGGTCGAGTTTATCTTTAAGAACTGGATCAAGTGTTTTTTTACAAGAGAACTCTGGCACAGCAGTCCCCAGCGCCAGCTTAGGCGCTTCTTTGGTAGAGATCGCCTTAATCTCCAAGGCCCCCTCGCCTCCCATCGCCTCAGTCAAGATTTCGATGGCTGCAATATTTGTTTGGAAGTTGAACACTTCTGAGCTTACCGGCTGTCCCGCTTCCTCTACATAAACGCCACCTAACTGACGCACTGGGATTCTTTCATTTTTATCCGTGACGAGATTTGTCGAATAGACCTTCATACGACCCATCTTAGATTTCGCCTCAAGGCGCACTAGAGGAAGGGCTTTGGAAAGATCCAGTCGATAAATCGCGCCCCCGGAGTCACGAGTAACTTGATCAATACGACCGATACCTTCAAATTGATTTTGATTCGGTGGTGCCGGTTGAGAAGGCGGTGCTGGAGGATTTGGCATTGGAGGCGTCGGTTTTGCCTCAGGTGGTGCTGGTTTCGCCGGAGGGGCAGGCTTCGCTGGTGCCGCCGCATAAGCTCCGCTGGTCCCTATAGTGACTGCAACTAGAACTTTGCTAAAAAGTTGAAGAGACATTTTCAGAATCCTTTCGTTGGTTATTCATTTCGAGAAAATTTGTATAATTAGAAACATAGTTGTCATTTTGTTCACCTTAAAAAGCGGCCATAATGTTTCTCCTTATCGCGGCATTTTGCCCGTAAATGTCTTCAACAAATCGCACAACGCCGTCGGAACTAATCAAAGAAGTTAAGTAGACTGTGTAGACAGAGGTATGTTTTGACTTGGGAATTGGAAGCTCCGTGGACTTGGATAAAACCTCCCCGGGGCGCGCCATAACCGCTTCAATGGTTTTGCGATCCCAAGGTGTGTCCTCTAACAAATATTCTGCAAGATCCAGAGGCTTTTCGAGACGAATGCAACCCGAACTGAGTTGGCGCATGGGCTCATTAAAAAGCTCTCGCTGATTGGTGTCATGCAGATAAATCGCATACGAGTTAGTCAAATCGAACTTCAGTACTCCCAGCGCATTTCCCAAGTGTGGCAACTGACGAATTTGAATATCGGGAGTCACCCGTCCTTCGCTAATGCCCAGCCAATCCACTGTGGTCGGATCAATCTTCCGTTTAAAGTCGCTATCCCAAACTTCATAGTTGTGAGAAGTGAAGTACTGATAGATTTGATCCTTGGAGAGATTCTTCAGATCATTGACCTTGTCTTCACTGAAGATCGTCGGAGGAACCACCCAAAACGGATTGATAATCACACGCAAAACTTCATCCTGCATGGTTGGAGATTTTCTGGCGGGGCGACCGTTGACTGTGCGGAAAGTCATTGTTCTTATCCAGTCTGTCGAACCGTCATAAAGAACGAAGTATGAAAACGCCAAATTGACAAAGATGTAGCGATCTTCAAAATACTGCGGAAACCAGCGCATCTTTTCCATGTCAACCTGCAGCTGGCGAACGCGATCCATGCAAGAGACACTCAAGTATTTCCATACTTTTCCGTTTGGAGAAATCAATCCATCCGGTTTGATCCTCATATTCCATTGAATATCGCTGACTGCATTTAACAGATCACCATCAAATAAATCATCTGCGTTCGTCATTTTATAGCCCAGAAGAGCCAGGCGTTTCTTAATGTCGACTATCACTTTGTTTCGGGCATACAAACGAAGTGTCGTGTTGACGGGAGTGATTTCAGTCCATGCGCCGCTTTGACAAACCGGATATATTTTTTCCATCGCTTGTTTAACTGCAAAGTATGGAGGATTCCGAGGCGCCACCAGATCAATAAAAGCGGCGCTCTTTCTTCCCGAGGCATATGCCACTGTCATCAGCTGCTGGGGTGTTAAAAACTCTCTGCGGATGAACTTCACGTCACGACCCGCAGATTGCGGATCCACACTTCCTCTATACACATCTTTCAACAGACGGAGGAACATTTGGTTCGCAGCAGGTCGTAAGGTTATCTCCAAACTTCCTCCACGTTGATAGATTCCTTCAAGCTTGTCCGTCCAATAGAATTGTGGATTGAATCCATGCTTCCATACGTCCAAAACAGCCTGGCGCATATCCTCGAGTTCGAACTGATTCAAAACAGAGCTATAGTCTGAGTTCTCGCGAATCGGCTGACTCACTTGAAATTGAGCATGAGATACTGAAGTGCAAAGAGCTATCAGGATGGAAAGAAAAACTCCCCCGGCAAGAACGACTTCCTTACGACCCATAATGATTGTCTCCTAAGATGATAATCGCTGAACTTTGGTATTGGCTGATAATTCTGTCTCGATGCTTTGAAAAATCGAACTTGTATTCGGGGAAGTTGCGTAAAATCACAGCTCCCCATGCGGACTCACAAACCCCGTACGGGCCTTTTAAGTCACTGTCGAAGTATTTGACAGCTCAGCTACAACTCATTGCTTTTCGAATGAGAAAGACTTTTGCACGACAGATTCGCGATGAAGAAACTTATCGTGATTGCACTACTATTTTTGACAGCCTGCCAAGGGTCCAATAACACTCACGAGGTAGACACCTCAGATGAAAACACCAATGTCGTGGGCGGAACCAACGTTCCTTACAAGCACGAATTAACAAATAAAGTCCTCTCCTTGCGAGTGGGCGTCAAAAGCCAAGACAATACTTATTTCACAATTTATCAATGCACGGCCAGTGCGATCGCCCGAAGAGTCCTTCTAACTGCCGCTCATTGTGTGAGTACTTCCGCAGATTTCACCCGAGTCGAACTGCGCGACGCTAATGGAAAAATCACGAAAATAAAGGCAGTCAAAGCCTATGTGCACGGGCGCTACAAAGCAGATAAAGACAATGATCTTGCGATCATCACACTGGAAAATGATCTTCCTCAAAATATTGCCATTTTAAGAATTCCCAATATGGTTGCCCGCGGAAATCTCACAGAGGTTCAGGTGGCGGGATATGGCAGAAAGACCGGAGTCGAAGGTCAGCCCGGCGAGGTTGATGTTCTGCGCACGACGACTTTAAAAGTCTTGAATTTTGATGCGACGAAAAAAATATTTTCAGTCGATCAAACAGAGGGAAAAGGAATTTGCCAGGGAGATTCTGGCGGACCAGCACTGGTGAAGTACAATGACGTGGATTATGTTGTTGGTGTCGTTTCGAAAACTCGCTATAGACCCCCAACAGATGACAAAACTCCGGTGGATAAATGCAATTACGTCGGAGAATACGTCAATCTTCAATACCGCCCATTTCAATACTGGGTCGACAACATGATAACGGCCCTGTCGGCAAAAATTGAGATTCCAGAGGCCTTTGCAGTTGGCTATAATCTCAAGTAAAGAAACGACTACTCAGAATCGCCTTCCTTCGGCGCAATTTTCTGAATCATGCTTTTAAATGCGGTGTCGTCGCTTTGAGGGACGTCGTGTCTGTCGAGAGTGAATTTGATAAATCTTACAAAGTTATTCTGAAACTTTTGATTGATGGTATCGCGAATAGGATCTTTCATAAAGATCATCTGCTGCATCCACGTTGAGTTTCGCACCCATACGTACAGAGTGCCTCTTTGAAACCCGACAGGTTCTGCATTTTTGGCAATCGTTGGACCCACGACCTCTTCCCATTTCGCCCACAGCTTCCAGCGCATAAACTGCTCTGACAAAGGCGACTTGCCATTTTCGAAAAGACTTTGTAGTACTTCCGAGCCGAGCGTGAGTTTTTTCTTTTTATAATTGGGATTATTTTGATCCATACGATTGCCGGTAAGTTAACAGAGGAACGCGACAAATGACAGAAAAGACGACCAACTTGACTCAAAATCAAAAAGATTTCCAAAATATTGGACAAAAAATATCCGTGGTTGGTGCCGGTCTTGCGGGCTCTGAGTGCGCATTACAGCTGGCTGATATGGGCTATCAGGTCGTCCTCTTTGAAATGCGTGAAAAAACCATGACTCCGGCGCATAAAACCGGAAAATTCGCCGAATTAGTTTGCTCTAACTCCTTTGGCAGCTTGAATCCTATTTCCGCACCTGGTCAGTTGAAATGGGAAGCCGAAAAGCTGGGTTCACATATTCTTAAGATGGCCCATGAATCAGCAGTTCCAGCGGGGCAAGCTTTGGGCATGGACCGCGAAGTGTTCTCAGCACTGATCACTGAGAAAATTAAAAACCATCCGCGCATTGAAGTTCGCACCGATGTTGTGAAGTCTTTGAGTGACGTGCCTCGCCCGACAGTGGTTGCGACAGGTCCTTTGACTCACGATGATTTGGCAGAAGATCTGCGCAAGCATTTTGGCGATGAGTTCTTGTATTTCTTTGATGCGATTGCGCCCATTATTGATGCTGATTCCATCAACACTGAAATCGCCTGGAAAGCCGATCGCTATGGCAAAGGCACGGACGATTATTACAACTGCCCGATGAACAAAGAAGAATACAATCGCTTCATCGAAGAAGTGGCCGCTGCAAAGAAGATCGAACCCAAGCACTTTGAGACAACTGAGTTTTTCGAAGGATGCATGCCGATTGAAGTGATGGTGGAACGCGGACCGCAAACTTTGCGTTTCGGCCCTATGAAACCTATCGGCCTGGATGATCCTCGTACCGGTCGTTATCCATGGGCTGTAGTGCAACTTCGCCAAGACAATAAAGAAGGCACCGCCTTCAACATGGTAGGTTTCCAAACGCGTATGGCTTACGCCGAACAAGTGCGCGTGTTCCGAATGATTCCTGGCCTGGAGAATGCCGAATTCTTGAAACTGGGAAGTATTCACAGAAATCTATTTATCAATTCACCGAAGAGATTGAATAAAGATCTCTCCAGTAAAAATGATCCTTGGCTGTTCTTTGCAGGACAAATCACAGGAGTTGAAGGTTACTTTGAATCGACATGTGTAGGCTTATTGGTGTCGCGTTTCTTGGATCAAAAACTGAAGGACAAATCCTTCAATCCTCCGCCGCGTGCGTCTGCCTTGGGTTCATTGCTGGAGGCCATCACCGATGAAACTCGTGCTGACCACTTCCAGCCAACGAATATTAACTTCGCGCTTTTCCCTCCATTGGCGGAAAAAGAACGCGATAAACAAATTCGCAAAGAAAAACAAATCGCCATCGCCCGCGAGGCTCTCGAAACCTGGAGAATTTGAGGTCGGTCAAAAAGGTTCAGCCGCGAGGCGGAGGGTTCTTCGCGAAACGCAGGCGTGGCAGCGCCACGTCGGAGTGAAGAGAAGGGCCCTCCAACGAAGTGGATGGGCCTTTTTCACCGACCGCTAAGCGAGATCCACTTCTCGCTTCATTTTCCAATCCATCGTTGGAGTATCCACCGCCGGTTTGAAATGCTGGCGGCAACGAGCTTCATAAGAATCATGAGTTCCAACCAAAACTTGGCCGTCTCCTCCAGAAGTCCTTTGAGTGCGACTGGCTTGGGCTCCACACACCACACACACTGCGTGATGCTTGGTCACACTTTCAGCGACAGCCATTAAAGTCGGCATCGGCTCAAAAGGCTTCCCCTGCCAATCCGTATCCAATCCGGCAATAATCACACGAAGACCGCGCTCGGCCAGATCCTGAGCCACCTGAACTAAATTAGAAGAAAAGAACTGACCTTCATCAATCCCGACGACCTTGGTTCCAGGTTTCAGGTGTTCCCAAATTTGCTCAGCATCTTCGATGGGCAATGAATCAATTGTTGTAAGGTTGTGAGAAGTCACAGCCATTTCGTTATAGCGTTTATCAATGATCGGTTTGAAAACTTGGATTTGTAGACGGGCGAATTCTGCGCGACGAAGACGACGGATCAACTCTTCAGTTTTGCCACTAAACATAGAACCCACAACAACTTCGATCCAACCACGTGGCGACACATAAGAAAACTCAGTCACACATTCCCCCTCAATTAAGACTCGAAGAGAATGGAATAGCCCCTAAAAGCTGTCAATTGAGGAGCTTTTGTTGCCCGAAAGTTACGCTAAAGCTCCGAAAAGCTCGCCGCAATGCCCCTGTCAGGGATCATTTCAACAGGGTTGCGTCATAAACCTGAGGCTTTGGCGCTTTGTTCTCCGCACGCATCAAGGCTTTGCGGTTACTGAACTTTTTTCTGATTCACCGTTTAAAAGATACAAAAACCGTCAGTTTTTCACATTTAAAGCATGCAAGAGGGTGCTTATTGCTTGCACACGCAGTGCCCCATGGACTACCTAGGTCGAACAGTATGAGTAGGAATTTAAGATTTAGACAGAAATTAAGCCAGGTCTGCGTTTTCGGAAGTTTGGCAATTACCACGATCATGATGAATGGTTGTGACGCCATCTACTTGAATGAAGAAGAAAGCTTAGCCAAAGTTCAAAACAAGGGTGAGATCACAATCCTCACCACGGAAAGTCCTCTTATATATAGTCATTCCAAAAAGAATGGCGAAGCCGCGGGCATCGACCATGACCTTTTACAAAGCTTCGCCGACCATTATCGATTAAAAATCAAGTTTGTGGTCCTCCCTGATGAGAAAGCTGTTTACCGCGCCCTTTCAAAAGGTGAAGGCGACGTGGCAGCGGCCCGCCTGAGGACTCCCGAAAATCGCATTGGCTTTTTGACCGGCCCGGCTTACGAGGAAACTTACCTTAGCCTTTATTGCCAGAAAAAATCTCGCATTGAAAACATCAAGGACCTGAGCGGCAAAAATGTCGGCATCCTCAAAAAGGACAACTACGAAGGGTTCGCCACCCGCCTGCAACAGCTTTCACCCCAGGTGAGCATCCAAGAACTCGAGTCTGTGCAAACTCAGGATTTACTGAAATCCTTAAACGCCAAAAAGTTTGACTGCGCGATCGCCGAAAATGCCGCGGGTGATTTCTATGTGCGTTTCCACACGAAACTGGAAAAGGTTTCGAACCTCACTGATCCTTATTCTTTGAGCTGGCTTTTGACACCGGAAAATCAGGATCTGCTTCTTTTGATGCAGTCTTGGTATCAACAAGCTTCTCGTGAAGATGAAGTCATGCGCATCATGGATCGCTACAAATCGACTCTGACCCAGCTGGATAAGAAAGACATCTCGAAATTCTTTAAAAGCATCGAAGAGACTTTGCCGACTTATAAGCAGGCCTTCAAAGAAGCAGCCAGTGAGCACGGTCTTCCTTGGCAATTGATTGCCTCAGTGGCCTACCAAGAATCTCATTGGGATCCGGAAGCGCGCAGCTTCACCGGTGTTCGTGGCTTGATGCAATTGACGACAGACACCGCTGATCACATGGATATCGAAGACCGCACAGATCCTTTGCAAAGCATCTGGGGTGGCTCAAAGTACCTTCGCTATTTGATGGATAAAATGCCGACCTTCGTAAATTCGAAAGATCGCATGGCCCTAACTCTGGCAGCTTACAATGTCGGTTATGCTCATCTTCGTGATGCGCAAAAATTGGCGGAGCAAATGGGTCGCAATCCTTACTCTTGGCACCATATGAAAGAAATCCTGCCTTTACTGGCGGATCCAAGCTACGCCGACAAATTAGAATACGGTTTCGCTCGTGGTTATGAAACTGTTGAATTCGTCGAGCGCGTAAAGTCTTTCTATAATTTGATGAACGCTGGATAAAAAAAAGGGATCTCGTCATGAGATCCCTTTTTTGTTTCTAAATTTACTCTCTAATTATTTCGCAAAAGAAATTTCAACGCTGACTCCCTTCGCTGAGCCGTCCGCACTAACTGCCTGAAGATTATATGTCGTTCCGTCTGACATATTATCGACGAACATCTTATGTTGAGTTGTCATTGTCATATCCATGCCTGTTGCAGTTTGCACCCCCGTCGTGAGATCCGTTAGCAGCACTTGAGACGTGCTTGGCACATCCGTTGTCCATGCCACCGTCACTCCGGTCAAAAACACTTCCAGAACTCTAAAGTTTGAAATGACTGGCGCATTCACCACCGGAGCTGGAGTTGGCTCTGGTGCTGGAGCCGGTGTGGGCGCTGGTGTTGGAACCGGTATTGGCTCTGGTACTGGAGCCGGTGTAGGAGCTGGCGTTGGTACTGGAGTTGGCTCTGGCGCTGGAGCCGGTGTTGGAACTGGTGTTGGAACTGGTGTTGGAACTGGTGTTGGAACTGGTGTTGGTACCGGCGTTGGAACTGGTGTTGGTACCGGTGTTGGCTCTGGCGCTGGAGCCGGTGTTGGAACTGGTGTTGGTACCGGTGTCGGTACCGGCGTTGGTACTGGTGTCGGTACCGGTGTTGGAACCGGCGTTGGAACCGGTGTTGGAACCGGTGTTGGAACTGGTGTTGGTACTGGTGTTGGTACTACCGGTACGTCGGTGTCTTGTTCACATTGATGTTTCTTATGTTTGTAGTGACCATAAGCATAGGCGTATGCGTGTCCTTTACCCGGGTTGTCTTTATTTCCTTCGCAAGAGTCATGACCTACTTTCTTTCCATGATCCCGGTCATCATCATGCCCATGTTTTTTCAAGCACTTCTTGTCATGATACTTGTGGTGAACTTTAAACTTTGGCTTAAATACGCAGGCTCTATCTTTGTTGTATTCAAAAGTTGATTCTCTTAAATCAAGAAAGACTTTGATCTCGCTTTCCTCTTTGTTCTGCAATGTCAGCGCCTTTTGAAGTTCAACTTCAAAATAAGAATCTTTAATCTGACACTCATGTCCCCTGTGATCGTGGATTTTTCCATAGAACTTTTTATTAACTACAAGTCGGATCTTGGAGCAGCCCTCAGCATCTCCAAGATTGGCAGCTCCCTCTGACTCGTCCTGACCTTGTGTGAATTTCAACGATTTTCCTGACGGAACTGAGTACCAACCTTTCTTGGTCAGATAATCAATTCGGTCGATATTCACCTGAACGTCCGAGATATCGTTTCCACTTCTATTCGTTTGAAGTGCTGAGTCCTTGGTTAAGGTCCCAAAGTAGACTTTCAAACTTTGAGAACTGCTTTGCTGTTGACCAGCCCCTCCGTAGGCAATCGTTGAACAAAAAAATGGTGATAGTGCCAATACTAACGGGAGCGGCGTTCCTACTAGACATTTTCTCACGAGATCCTCCATGGTTCTTTCGAAAGCAGTATAGCCTGTAGTCACTTTATTCTGCAAAATTCACAGTGCCGCTTGCTCTAAGATTGGAATGACTGATTTTTTGTCTATCAATTGATCTACCAAAAGATAGACACTTTTTGTGAATTTCATTTTGATCCACAATGAACAAATTGGATCCAGCTCCTGCGATTTTGTAAATTCAGAGCAGGTGACGTCGTTCCTTCTCTACGGGCGTTGACCTCATCCTTCCTATGTGTTTAATGAACTACCTATTGAGACTCTTTGGATGTCACAACCTGGGGTGGAGAAATTTGCATGGGCGAAAAGAAAATCGAATTCATTCATCACTACCCAAAAGGCTTTAGAAAAAAGCGTGTTCGCAATTGGCTCGTCCTTGGCTTGATGTATGCGTCTTATTATATGTGCCGATATAACTTCCGCTCGGCGACTCCATATCTTGTCGATGAGTTTCATTTCTCTAAAACTGATATTTCCACTTTGTGGGCCGCATTTAGTTTTGCCTATGGAACCGGTCAGCTGATCAATGGTCTTTTTTCGGATCGCATCGGCGGGAAAAAGGCGATGCTTATTGGCGGCATCGGCACCGTGATCATCAACTTGATCTTTGGATTTAGCCCCATGATTTCCTCTTTCTCGACGTTGAGTTTGATCTTACTGTTCAACGGATATCTGCAAGCTTGGGGCGCACCGGGTATGGTGAAAATTAATGCCGCCTGGTTTCGCCGACAAGAACGCGGAACATTTTCTGGAGTTTTTGGTTTCATGGTTCAGCTTGGACAAATGGCAACCGCGCAACTCTCGCCTATCATCCTTACTGGATTTGCCATTGGCACCTTTGTGGTTGCCGAAAATGATTGGCGTTGGTTGTTTCGTATTCCACCAATAGTGACAGCTATTGCTGTCATCTTGGTGGCTCTGGTTGTTAAAGAAACACCTGAAGATGCAGGCTTCGCTCCAGATGTCGTGGTCGATGAAATTGACGACTCCAACGGAGCCCGTGTTTCTCTCAAAGAAAGTTTCCAAACAATCTTCAAGCATCCTCTAGTCTGGTACTATGCAATCGCCTACGCCTGCACCGGAGCGGCCAGACACAGCTCGGATCAGCTTGCGACACTCTTCTTTGTCGAGAAGTTGCACTTGAATGGCAATGGATCAGGCGCAGTTAAATGGACCCTGACCTTCATGCCTTTCGTGGGTGTTCTGGGATCTCTGGCCTCCGGCTGGATCTCTGACAAACTGTTCGCAGGTCAGCGTGCCCCCGTCGCCATGTTCCTTTATTTCGCTGGAGCCCTCGTCTTGCTAGGTGGAGGAGTTCTGATTGGAATGGATCTCGTTAACGTCGCAATTGCCATGGCAATGCTTATTATGATTTCATTTCCTATCAATGCCACTCATTCCATTGTCGGTGCAGCGGCACCCATGGATATCGGCGGCAAAAAAATGGCGGGCTTTGCCTCTGGTGTGATTGATTCTTTTCAATACTATGGAGCCGCAGCCGCTATGCCAATCATGGGTTGGTTGTTGGATAGATATGGTTGGTCTTCCTGGTTCCCGATCATGGCTCTTTTCTGTTCTGTCGGCGGAGGCACGATGTTCCTTCTTTCCCAAAAGAAAGAGCGCATGAAGAAACAGGGAATTATTGTTTTTGGATAAAGGATACTCTATGAAAGTTGCCTTCTTTAGCGCAAAAAAATATGAAGTTGAAATTTTCAAGCAGAGCAATCAGAAAAGTTCCCTGGAATTTCATTTTTTTGAATCCAGACTGACGGAACAGACTGCCCAACTCGCAAAGGGGCACCATGCCGTCTGTTGTTTTGTAAATGATGTTTTAGACGCCCCCGTTCTAAGGATACTCGCCGACCTCAATATTAAATATATTGCCTTACGATGTGCCGGCTATAATAACATTGACCTCAATGCGGCTCAGAATTTGGGCCTTCAAGTTTTTCGTGTGCCAGAATATTCCCCTTACGCGGTCGCTGAGCATGCAACGGCTTTGCTCCTCACTTTGAACCGAAAGATTCACCGTGCCCACAACCGTGTGCGCGAGCTGAATTTTGCTCTCGATGGTTTAGTAGGATTTGATTTACATGGTAAAACCGTTGGCGTAATTGGAACGGGAAAAATTGGAAGAGTCTTTGCAACTATCATGAAGGGGTTTGGCTGCCGAGTTCTTGCATTTGATCCGCATCCCAATACAGACCTGAAGATCGACATAGAGTACGTCACCTTGAATGAAATATATAGAAATTCAGATGTCCTTTCTTTGCACTGTCCTTTGAACGAACACACAAGATATCTTTTAAATGAACAGGCTTTTGGGCAGATGAAACGCAATGCGATTCTCATCAATACGGGGCGAGGCGCGATTATAGATACTAAAGCTCTGATTAATGCACTCAAGACACATCAAATTGGCGGAGCCTGTTTAGACGTCTATGAGGAGGAAGAAGGCATCTTCTTCAATGATCAATCCATTGAAGGCATTGAGGATGATATTTTGGCTCGCCTGACAACTTTCCCTAATGTTTTGATTACATCTCATCAAGCATTTCTGACCAAGGAAGCGTTAGCCAATATTGCAACAACCACAATACAGAATCTTGAGCGGACTCAAATTCCCGCATTGGTGTAATAGCAGGATCTGATCTGTCTTACTTGGCTCTAAATTCCTTCATTAGAAAGTCCCGGAATATTTTCTTCTTTTTATCGACAAGCATCTGCTCATGACAGATCAGATGCAATGGATGGGTCTTCGCATCTTCGGTCACAACTTTGATTTTATTTTTTTCAAGAGCCCTCAGCGCGCTATTTTTTGGAAGAACCGCCAGCAGATCTTCCTCCAACACCAGCTGCACCATGGCTGAGTGTGAATTTACACTTGAGCGAAAGCGTACTTTCTTCTGCTCGCTCTTAGCCAAGATTCGGCTTAGAAATTCCTTGGCATAAAGATCGTCCTCACGATAGCCCACAAACTCCAAGGTCTTTCTGGCCGCCAAAGGCACTTTCGACTTCGCTGACTGAATCAATACTGGACAGTCTTCGGTGAGGGCATAGGCTCTTAAGGTTTTACTTTCTGGCAGACGGTAGACAAAGCCGAAATCAAGACTGCCCTTCAGGACCGCCTCGCTCACCTGGTTTGAGGACATGAAGGTTGTATGGATATCTAAGTCAGGATGAATTCTTAGGAATTGACTGATCTTCGGCATCAGTAAGATCTGTCCCGCTTCTTGCATACTCCCGATTCGGATGGCTCCAGACAGCAGGCTTCCCACTGCCTGCCTTTCAAAGAAAAGCTTTTTGATCTCTTCTACCAAGGGAGCCAATTGAACTTTCAGCTGCTGTCCTTCCTTGGATAGGACCACGCTCTTGCGGCTGCGGATGAACAGTGGATACCCCAGGCTGTCTTCCAAGAGCCTAATCTGCCGGGAGATCGCTGGCTGAGCTGTATTGAGGACCTTGGCCGTCTCACTAAAACTCAGGTTCTCGGACAGAATCACGAATGTTTCCAGATAGTTCCAATTAAACATGAATTTCTTATATATCAAATTGCTATCAAAAGCATTTTTTTATTCAATTGGATAATATCTCCAGACCTAGGGTATACCCCTTCCTGTAACAACAACCCAAAGGAGTTCCCGATGAAAAAAGAATTTATGGCCAGCGTCCTTACTTTGACTGCAGGCATGGCTAGCACAATCAGTTTTCCTCAATATGCCTTGGCGAAATCCACTCATCAGGCGGAAAAATCTTACGCCAAACAATTCACGCTCGCATTGAATGCTCCAGCTCGCTACACCGACCAAGATGGAAAAGTGATTCCGGGCCGTATCAAAATTTCATTGGATCAAACTCCGTTCACCCCACACTTCCAAAATCAACTTCATGGTGAAATGAGCGGAAATCTTTATTTCGAAAGCGATGCCTACACATCTGAGTACAATGGCCAAAAATATAAAACTGTGCGCAGCCTGATTGGCGACGACGGGGAAGCGCTTATTGATCTTGTGAACCGCTCCGCAACCGGAGGCAATGAGTACCGTATTTACGGTTGCAACTCGACTTTGACTTCCTGTGATTTCTCGCAATTTTCCATGAGTTTTGGCGGATCCAGAAGGGACCACCTGGTAGAGATGAGTCTGACGCTCTCAGCAGAAGACAGAATTGAAATTCTTGCGCCTCAATATGTCTGGAATGAAAAGACTCAAAAAATGGAATCCACTCTGCAGTGGAGTCTTTCAGCAACAAGCCTAGAAATGGTGCGCGCCAATTAGAAATTGGAAGTGGAAATGGAATCCAGTCTTTTTCGCAGTCTTACTTTGAAAATGACCGAATCAGAGACTTCACAAGTGGAGTCTCTGATTCAAAAAATAGAGCAGCATCGCGAATGGGCCGAGTCACTCTCCCCTCAAGAATGGCACGCCGGACTACAACGCCTGAGCCCCTATCGCCTGCGCTCGTCCGGCACATTGAAACGTGGATCACGGGAAGGCTGGATTGCCGCCAACACTTATGTTGCAGAGAAAGTTGCAGCCGAGCAGCTTCCGCGAGAACAAGACATTCTGCAAATTAACGCTATGATGAGGCAACAGACTGAGGCTTCTATCAGAGCCGTGGATGTATTTATTGGACCTCACAAGGCCTGTGCTCCTGAAGAATTGCCGAAATTTCTTAGCTACTACTACGAGAACATGCTTCCCCTTGATAAGCACTCTCACCCCTTGGTCGCCGCCGCCTTATCGCGCTACTGGCTCGTAAGCCTCCATCCCTTTGAAGATGCGAATGGCAGAACTTCCGTCATGATTGCCGATTGGTTGTTACTGAGTCGCGGTTATCTGCCTCTCAGCTTTGAGCGAAAACTGGATGCTGTTATTGGTTCTATCGATGGCAGCCGTGTCTCTGCCACTCCAGGGCAAGCCATTCTTAAAACTTTGCGAAGTATCTTCCATAGCTATCAAGTTGTTCTCGATAAAGCCCTCGCTCAATAAAGCGAGGGCCAATGTTTATACCAACAACATCCACGACTACTTTCTTCTTGTCGATGTAGTGACAACAAGATCCTTGCTAAACTCTGATAGATTTCCCACCCAATCTATCGCCTGAATTTTATAAATCACAGATCCACTCGCAGTCGTGCTAAAGCTCGGAATGTTGGATTGACCTATCAGTTGAGGACCAAATCCCGAGTCCGCATAAATGTTATAGTAAATAACCTGAGTTTCTTTATCTTGAGAAGGACTCCACGATAAGCTAACGGCTCCTCTTCGCCCTATCACTGCAGCAAGATTTTGAGGAACTGATGGTGCTCCCAGGTCAACAACCAGATTTGCTGCAAGGGCAACATCAGAGTGAATTGGATCTTGGGCGTCAGAGTCGATCAATTTAAATTGAAGTGGATATGTTCCACTAAGAAGATTCGAATACTTAATTACCATAGACAGATTGTATTTGGCTCCAGGGGCAAGCTTCGTCGTGAAGTTAGGCATGGAGCTGGATATACCTAATGGAAGAATTGAAGCCAGCGAGAACTGAGTCGCGGGGCAAGATAGAGAATCATTATTCACCAAGCTGAGTTCAATTCCATTCGAAGTCGTTCCAAAACCTGATGTCAGTGAACTGTTGCCGAAGGTAAATGCAAAAGTCGGAGGGCGTACTATACAACCTTGACCGCTGACTTCAATGGAGACGACGATGCTACCACTATTGCGTTTTATCGCAGAGATGCGCACACCACCACCTAAGTCTTCCCAAACCTCTCCGGCTGCCACTGTACGAATAAGATAGGAATAATATGGCGTCGCTCCGGCACGGTGAATACTCACACCCTCAACAAAGGATGTCGGCATGGTCTTCGCGTAACTGACTGAACTGCGCAAACTCAAATAGTAATAGTCACTAGTGCCCGTGCGTGGAATGCGAACAATCTGAGCACCTGGTGCGCTTGATGGAGCAAGCTCTAAGGGCCAGATTTCCACTGTTTGACTTTGGGTCACATCGACAACTCGGCCAGGATTATCAGCATAAAATCCTGATTTATAGGCATGGGGTCCATCGACAAAGCGAAGGTCTGGAACATCATTGCCCATAATACAACTTTGATCGCCGTATTCAGAATCAACAATGCCATCATTGTCTGAGTCGATCGCCGCATGGCCCAGCCCCATTGCATGGCCTAATTCATGGGCCATAACAAAAGTGGTATTCGCTCCGTCATACCCGCGAATATAAGTCGTCATTCCGGGAGCTAATCCATTCCAAAAACACGGAACATTGCCTGGCAAAATAAACATTTTGAACATGTAGTTGTCAGGATTAATTCCATAAGTTTGCTTGGCAATCTGCAAGGCTTCATCGCTCCACTGCGAATAGTTGCAGCTTGTTCCCATTTGCTGAGTCAGATGAATAGGTCCATAGATATCGCTCTTGCCGTCACCATCAGAATCAGCCACCAGATCGACTTTGCCAAAAGAGTTTTTCAAAAATAGATCGCGCACGGACTTGGTCGATCCATACAATGCGGCCTCCGCATCCCTACGACTTGTGGGCATGGTCCCGCCATCCATCTCGATAATAAGCACCAATGTGGATTTGATCGCTGAAGTTTGAGTCACCAACGCCGGGGCCTCCGAAACCAATGTTGTTGATTCAGCACTGAGTGCTGTATTCAGCGCAATGCTTTCTTCAGTGCCCGACACGACAATCTCTTGTCCTGGCGCAAGCCATACAGGTAACTTCCCTTTTTTAAAACGCAGTTCCGTTTTTTTACCGGTTGCTTTTTCTTTAATAAAATACTGAGTCGTTGCTCTTCTATTCTTGAAGTCATCCGCAACAGTCATTTCGATTCGCCCACTGATCTTCTTTTTAGTTTGCGAAAAAGTGCTCTCTGAAAATAGTGAGAACATAAAAAAAATTGATAATACAGCCTTAACGTCCTTCATCACACAGCCCCCCGGCTTGTTTTGATTTCTTTAAACAAAGATGCTGCAATTCATGAACCGCGCTAAAGCAGATGTGTTTGTTCTCGCCGATGAAACTTTGTACACCGTCTAAAGTTTATTAGACACTCGAGAGAACTCTCGAAATTGAGCTGTGCCTTGCTTAGTGCTCGCTCAATTTTCGGGAGCGCCCTAGTTGTCAAAGTTTTTTCATTCTCTATTTATAGGACCACTTCAAGCCGATAAGAGATGAGTACACTTTGGAAGGGAGTTGCCTTGAGAAGTCTCATCCGCAATCAACAAGGTTTTTCTTTAGTCAATGTCTTGATCGCGGCTGGCTTAGCCGGGATGGTCAGTGTTGGATCAATGGCTTTAGTTTCAGTCGCAAAAAATTTGGAGCAATCCGTAGCCTCGTCCTTCGGAAAAATCAATCTTCAGCAGGATGCACGCCGCATCTTATCTGACAAGGCAGTGTGTTCTCAAAAAATCAAATTAGATCCCGTCGATAGCATCACGGATGGGAGTTCTAAAATCTTCGTTGTCATCAATGGTACAGAAATTGGCAAAGATGCAAACGCTGCCAGAGACCTGTATGGTCTGACCGATGTCACTCTCAACTTGAATAATATTTCATTAATTGAACCCATACCTGGATCTCCGAATAGACTCTTTAAAGGTCAGCTCTCAATTCAGTCTTCAAAAAAAGGCGAACTTATTGGCGGCAAAACCAACAAGGCCACCGACATGGGTGCTTTAATGTTTGAAGTCGATGCAAGCAATCGGATGACTTCATGTTTTTCTGATATCAGTGTCGAAGGCAGCTGCCGATTGATGGGAGGTGTTTTCAATCCTACCCGTGACCCCGCATGTTCTGTGCCCCCAGCATGCCCGACAGGGCAAATCCTTGTTTCCCAAGGTCCTAATAAGCCAGGCCACTGTGAAGTGCCTCCGGTGCGCGTTGAATATGTCACGCAAACCGTATATGTCGCCTCGGGCTCTGGAAGTGGAGGGCCCACTGTGGCGAAAAACGATATGTGCGCTACAAATCCAGCTGTCTGTACTGCTTATCGAGATATCTTGGGACGCGAGCCTGACAAAGAGGGCTTTGAGTACTGGAATGCAGTCAACAAGGGAAACCAGTATGATCCTGGGAACAGTATTGAGTCGATTCGCAGAGAGATCGCCAACAGCACCGAAGCCGCTATCAAAAAGGCTGGAAAATAGATGGCCTTTTATTTCATTCAGAGAAGAAAAAATCAACAAGGCTTTTCGACACTCGAAGGCCTCGTTGCTGCCGGAATTCTCGCTATCGTTGTTTCCGCTTGGTTGGTCACCTCCTCGGTGATCGCCCAAAAAAAAGTGGCCTTAGAGCAACTTTCGGAGACTCAAACAGCCGTTGTCAGTCTCCGGGATCTGCTTTCAGTAAGCCCGTCCTGCCTTTCTTCTTTTCAAAATGCTCCCTTGCTCAATCCCTCTTCTTTACCAAATTCGGCGTCATTTAAACTTTCAGAGTCTTATGTCGGCGCATTAGCAAAAAATAAATCCGTCCTAATTCGCGATCTAATGAAAGTGACGACTCTGAAAAATGGTCGTCACTTGCTCTACGGGGAACTTCAAATGAAAGATCTCAGTGACAATAAGAACTACTTCGTCGGCCCACTTTTTTTGGAAGTCAACTCAGCGGGTACAACACAATCCTGCTACGCAGAACTTTCCAGCAAGGATCGCTGTCTCCGACAAGATGGTCTTTATCTAGATGGGACCGGACAGTGCCAACTTCCCCAATACGCCTGCGCCAACGGACAATTCATGGTCTCTGCCGGTGTTCAGAAGTGGGTCTGCAAATAAAAAAACCGAGAGTGAGAACTCTCGGTTTTAGTATAGGAAATAATTATTTTATTCTCGTTGAAAGTCTATTGACCCAAAAAGGACTTACAAGCACCGAGGCTTGAGAAAGACTCTGAGCCCGTTTGAATGCTTTCGCTATTCAAATTCAAGATTGCCGCCACATAAGGAACGCGACCGTCATTGTCTCTAGAGGTACAAAACGAAACATTGTTATTTCTGTCAGGACGGAAGTTGCCTAGCAAATCATCACATTCTCCTTTCGTACTCACGACAGTTCTTATGATTCGAGAAATGCGGCCTCCTGAAAGTGAAGCCACGAGGAAAGGATTTCTACCGTCGTTATCACGTGACAGGCAAAGTAGGCTTTTTCCACCAACATAACGGATGGAATTCAAATTACCTTGGCATTCGGCTTCAGTACTAAAGGTCGCAGCCATGATACGAGTCACATTGATGCCTTCGCGAATACCTAATACGTAAGGATTGCGGCCGTCATTATCACGTGAAACACATGTATAATTACTTGTTGGAGCAGGAAGTGGTGGTGGAGGTGGCGGAAGCGGCAAAGTAGACCCACCTTTCATAATACGGCGAATGGCATCCAGATTTCTAGAGATCTCAAATCTTTGTTCACGAGTAAGATTGCGCCCGTTATACTGAAGGTCTTGAGCAATTGTTTGAGCCTTAAGCTCAATGCTTTCTTGCCTTTCTTGCTGAGCGGAAACTGTTACCGCCAATAGACATCCCGTAACCAAAACCAACAAACTTTTCATGTAAGATCCTTTCATAAACGAACTGGTTTAAAATGCACCGCTAGATCACTGAGCTAGATTCGTGCCACCAGAAAAACAGTTCTAAACCGTTTTATGACTATTAGGGTGTCTAAGCAGTGTTCAGGAAAGGCCAAAGTGTCACTTCTGATTCAATGAGGCAGGCTTATAGAGCCACGCAAGAAGTCTCAAATAAAAAGCCCCCACGCGATGAGCGAGGGGGCTTTTTATGTTTTGGAAGAATAGACTTATTCGACCGTAACTGACTTCGCCAAATTTCTTGGCTGATCGACATCGTATCCAAGGCTGCACGCCAAATGATAAGACATCAACTGCAACGGAATCACAGACAACAAAGCGTGCGTTGTCCAGTGAGCTTTTGGCATCGCCAAATAGTATTCACTGATCGCGCGAAGTTTTTCATTGTCGCCAGTGCCGATAGAGATGATTTTTCCTCCACGAGCACGAGCTTCTTCCAAGTTGCTGATCGTTTTCTCATAAAGATGATCCGTTGGAGCCACCATCACGATAGCCATACGCTCATCAATCAAAGCCAAGGGTCCATGCTTCATTTCGCCAGCGGCGTAACCTTCCGCATGCATGTAAGCGAGCTCTTTTAATTTCAAAGCTCCTTCCATAGCAATTGGATAGCTCGTGCCACGTCCCATGTACAAGAAGCCTCTGAAAAGCTTCAAGCCAGAAGCAGCTTCTTCGAAGTATTTATCGAAGGCCAAGACGCCTTCCATTTGGCTTGGAACCGCCATAATAGACTTAACCAGCTCAGCTTCAGTCTTTTCATCCAAGGCACCACGAGTGCGCCCCAAAGCAATAGCGATACAGTTTAAAACTGCCAAAGTACTGGTGAAAGCTTTCGTTGAAGCGACACCGATCTCTGGACCTGAATTCATGTACAAGTGACCATGGGCTTCGCGATCAATTGTTGAGTTGCGAACATTGCACACACTCAAAGTCGTCGCGCCCATTTCTTTGGCCATACGGATTGCTGCCAAAGTATCTGCCGTCTCACCGCTTTGTGAAATTGTCATTACCAATGTTTTTGGCGGAATGACCGGATTGCGATAACGGAATTCGCTGGCGATATCCACTTCAACAGGGATGCGTGCCAATTGCTCAAACAAATATTTACCGATTAAACCCGCATAGAAACTTGTTCCGCAAGCAATGATGAATACTCGTTCAATGCCTTTGAACATCTCTTGAGTCTTTGCCCAGTCCGCTTTGCTATCAAGTTCGTCTAACTTTTGAACTGACACTCCACCAAAGCCCACGTTTTTCAAGGCTACAGAGAATGTTTCTGGATTCACGTGTGGCTCAATAGCTGATGCCACCGCACGAGGTTGTTCATAGATTTCTTTAAGCATGTAGTGAGCAAAGCCCTGCTTTTCAACCATTTCTGGATTCCAATTAAGCTCAACCACTTTTTTCTGAATCGGGAAACCATTCGCAGAGAAGAATTTCACTTCATTGCCTTTGATATCCGCAATTTCACGATCTTCCAGATAAACGAACTTCTTCGTGTACTGAATCAAGGCTTGAACGTCACTGGCTACGAACATCTCCTTTTCGCCAAGACCAACCACCAAAGGAGGACCGTCTTTAAAGGCGATCAAACGATCTGGTTGTTGTTCCCACATAACCAGGATCGAGAAGGCACCACGAAGTTTTCCCAAGGTTCTTTCCACAGCTTGGAAAAGATCTTTGGTGATCTCAACTTCATTGGCGATCAAGTGCGCCACCAACTCAGAATCTGTGTCTGAAGTGATGTCAGCACCTTGTGCAAGCAGCTCTTCGCGGATATCGAGATAGTTTTCAATAATGCCGTTGTGAACCAGATTGATTCCACGAACCTGATGAGGATGGGCGTTGCGCTCTGACGGTTTACCATGAGTCGCCCAACGAGTGTGACCGATGCCCAAATGGCCATCGAACTTTTCGCCAACAAGTTTGTCTTCCAAGGCTTTCAATTTACCTTGAGCGCGCACGCGCTTTGTTTTTCCTTGATCCAGAATTGCAATACCAGCGCTATCGTAACCACGATACTCAAGTTTTTTTAGACCGCTGATAATAATATCTTTAGGGCTTTGAGGTCCTAGATAACCGACGATACCACACATAATTCACCTACTCTTTACTTTCAGTCTCTTCAGACTTCACGACATAGTTTTCTTTTACGAATTGTTTGCCACGCGCAACGGCCAGGGCCTTTGCGGGAACATTCTTCGTGATTGTGGAGCCTGATCCAATAACAGCATCGTCACCAATCTCGATGGGCGCAATAAACTGAGTATCACTGCCAACGAAAACACGATTGCCAATTTTAGTTTTATATTTCTTTCTGTCCGCAGCGTAGTTGCAAGTTATAGTTCCGCAACCTACGTTCACGTCCTCACCGACCTCAGCATCGCCAAGATAAGTCAAATGACCTGCCTTAGATCTTTTCCCAAATTTTGTTTTCTTCATTTCCACGAAGTTACCGACATGAGCTTCTTCGCAGATCTCTGTGTCTGGACGAAGACGCGCATAAGGACCCACTGACGCCTTGCTGTGCACCTTGGCGTTTTCGAGATAGCTGCCTGCGCGAATTTGCACACTGTCAGCCACTTCGCTGTCAGACAAGAAGGAGTTCGATTCAATCACGCAGAATGAGCCAACCTTTGTACGTCCACGAATAAAGACATTTGGATAGATCACAGTTCCCGCGCCAATTTGCACAGACTCTTCCACATAAGTTGTACGTGGATCAATCATCAAGACGCCATCTTCCAACAAGCGCAATGCTTTACGCTTGAAGATCATGCTGGTTGCTTTAGCAAGCTCAAGCTGATTGTTCACACCCACGGCAACTTTCGGAGTCGCCTTAATAGCCTGCACACGCAATTTATCCTGAATGCACAAGGCAATCAAATCGGTGATGTAAAATTCTTTTTTTGCGTTGTTGTTTTTAATTTGCGGAAGATACTCCGCCAGGGTCGCCGCCTTGGCGATATAAATTCCGGTGTTAATCTCTTTAATCTTCAAAGCTTCCGCAGAGGCGTCCTTCGCTTCTACGATCGCCACCAAGTCGCCACGATTACGCACGATGCGACCGAACTCACCCGGATTTTTAAGTTCCGCCGTCACCACCGCCAGGTCACATTTTTCATCTCGGAAAATTCTTAGGAAATCCTTGATATCGGAGGCTTCGATCAAAGGATGGTCGCCGTTCATGATCACAACATCGCCTTCGACGTCTTCCAACTTCGCACAACGAACTGCGTGAGCAGTGCCCAATTGTTCGTCTTGCACATAACAAGAAACGCCCATCGGCTCTACCACTTGGCGCACAAGATTCTGCCCATGACCCACGATCACGCGCACTTCTGTCGCACCTGCTTGTTTAGAGGCTTGGATGACTTTCTCAATCATCGGGCGTCCTGCAACAGGATGAAGTACTTTAGGAAGAGGCGACTTCATACGAGTCCCCTTCCCTGCTGCTAGGGCAATCACTGTCAGTTTCGGCGTTTGTTTTTCCGCTGACTGTTCTGATGCACTCTCTGACTTATTGACTGGCATTTGCAAACTTCCTTTTAAATGCTTTTCTTATCTAAAAAAAACAGGCTTAATTATGTCATGCACAGAAACATTTTTCACCAATCTTCTTGGGCCTCGACATCATCAGGAACGCCCATCGAGCTGTATAAAAAATCACACACAATGAGTGGTTTTTCGGAACAGCCCATCTTGTTTATTGGTGGCGTACATGGCGACGAGCCCGAAGGTGTTCGCCTGGCTACCGAGCTTCTAGCATGGCTTCAAGAAAATGAGAAAACTCAAAGTGAAAAAATTCACCCCTGGATTCTCATTCCCTGCATTAATCCCGACGGCTACTCTCATCACCAACGCACCAATGGCAACGGGGTCGACTTAAATCGCAACTTTCCCTGCCGCGATTGGAGCCCGGAAGCTAAGGCGCCTCGATACTATCCCGGCCCTTCGCCTGGGAGCGAGGCTGAAGTTCGGGCTTTGGTAAAACTCATTGAGGACGAAAAGCCACAGCTTATAGTACACTTTCATTCGTGGGAGCCTTGCGTTGTCTTCACAGGACACCCTGGGCAAAAGGCCGCGGAAACCCTCGCAACCGGGACTGGATACGAATGCCGCGAGGACATTGGCTATCCCACACCTGGAAGCTTAGGGCAGTTTGGTTGGATCGAACATCAAATCCCGGTGATCTGCATCGAGGAGCAAGAGCATATCGATCTAAACCTGGTCTGGCCTCACTTTAGACAGGGCTTAGAACTTTTATTAACCAACTCCAGCAACGCGGGAGTGCAGACGGAGAGAAAGGAATCTCGATGATCAAATACAAATCCATCGTCTTTGATTTAGATGACACCCTTCTCGACACCTCCGGACTGCTGGTACCGATGGCTTCCTTGCGAGCTTGTCAGGCCATGGTCAACGCCGGCCTTAGCTGCACTCTGGAAGAGTGCATGAAAATGCGCCACAACTTGGCAGCAGAGTATTCGCACACGGAAATTTTCACGCAAATTGCCAATCATTATGGAATGCACACCAAGGGCAAAGCCGTGCACGATGCCCTGGAGCAGTTTTACAATCCCGACATTCCCGCGGTTCTCCCCTTGATGACAGGTGCCACAGAAAATCTCTTGCACCTTCACGAACGATACAATTTGTATTTGGTAACAATGGGATCTTTCGAAGCGCAAGCTGAAAAAATCCGCGCCTTACAAATCGAAAAGTTTTTCAAGAAAATCTACGTTCTCAATGGATTTATTGGCGAAAGAAAAGAGATCGCCTTCACTGAGATCTTAAAAGTTGAGGGCCACCACGCCAAAGAACTTCTCAGCATTGGCAATCGCCTTTCCAGTGAGATTCGTGACGCCAAACGCGTGGGCTCTGACACCTGCTATTTTGCCCATGGTGAACATGTTGGCGAAAAAGCCCAGTATCCGGAAGACCATCCTGATTTTACGATTTATCATCACAGGGATTTAATCACGACATGCGGACTTTAAAAGCGAGCTTCCTGCTTATTGGTCCTTGGGATGCCCGGCTGCAAGAGCTTGGTGCCCATATTGCGACTGATTTGAATCAAGCTTGGCATTGGGTTCAAGATTCCACTTACAATGTCGTGGCCTTGTCTGTGACCCTGATCTTGGGTAAAAAGTTTAATGAATTCTATGAGGAGCTCAAACGCTCGAATCCCGCGACACAATTCATCGCCGTGGTTCCCAATGACTTTTCCGCGAATCAACTTTCAATTCTGCACGAGGAGTATTCTTTCTTCCGTGTGATGGCCACCTTTCAAGATCCCGATCTGGAAGCTCATTTATTTTCCGCCCTCGAAGAAGCCAATCAACGCAAGCAGGATGAAAACCTTGCTCTCTTGATTCGCGAGCAAACGGCGAAACTCAAACGCTTACAAATCGAGCTGGAAGAACGAGTGCAACGAAGAACACGCTTCCTGACTGAAGCACGCCGCAAACTTTTTCTGACAAATTCACGCATTGAAGGCTTTAAGAGCGCCCTGATGGCCGTCCATCAAGCCAGCTCTGTGGGTGAAATTGAGCAGCTTTTGAATGAGTCTTTAGCGGCCACAGTTCAAACGTCATGGATTCGCGTTTTCTTTCATCCTCAAGATGAACTTTTTCATCGCCAGGTCAGCACTCAATTAAATTTCACCCAGTTACAAGTTCCACTTTTCCGCCAGCACGAAAAAGTCGGTTCGATATTTTATTTGCGCGCGCCAGATCATCCGTTCAATCGCGATGAAAGCGATTTCCTGACCCGCGTTGCCGAGGCCGTAGCCCTGGCTCTGGATCGTATTCAAAAATTGAAAGAATCTGAATCTCTTAAAGAACAATGGGAGGCGACCTTCAACTCGATGTCGGATCCTGTCGTTTTGATTGATGCAAACTACGATATCATTCAATCCAACAAAGCGGCGGATGAGCGCTTCAAAGAACGCGAACACCCCGTGCCCGCTCGCAAATGCTATCAAGCTTTATACAATCGCGAAACACCTTGTCCAGGCTGCCAGCGGGGCTCGAACTTCCGCGTGGTCTCCAAAGATGCTTCACCGCGAACCTTTGAAGTGTACAGCCAAAGTTTAGTCCTTGATTCTGACAAGCCCGCAGTCTACGTGAATCTTTATCACGATGTGACGGCGCAATTGAAGATGGAAAGACAGATTTTGGAATCTGCAAAGATGGCCGAGTTGGGAACGATTGGCTCTTCGATTGCCCATGAGCTGAATAATCCCCTCGGAGGAATTCTTTCTTTCACGCAGTTGATCAAGATGGAAATGAATCCTGCGAATCCACTTTATCCTGACGTGGTGGAGATGGAAGCGGGCGTCCAACGCTGCAAAGAGATCGTCCAAAATCTTTTGGGTTTCACCAGAAATCCCAACGCCGATCAGGAAGGCGATGTGAGCTTGAAAGAAGTTTGCACGCGCGCTTTCAAAATTGTCGAACTACAAACGAAGTCACAAGGCATTGATGTGAAACTACACTGGTCCACTTCAAAACCAGGAGACGATATTCTTGTCCTAGGTCATCTGAATCTTTTGGCTCAAGCCTTGAAGAACCTGCTGCAAAATTCTATTGATCGTATCAATGATCGAATCCGCCAGCAGAAAGGGTTTAAGGGCTTCATCAACATAGAAATTTCTTCCCCCAACAACCTGCAGCCCGAGATTGCCCAAATTTTAGTCAAGGACAACGGAACGCCTGAAAAAAATCCAAGTCTTCCCATAGGCTTAGGTGTTCCAGTGGCCACTCAAATCCTTCGCGATCATGAGGCCGACCTCGAATTTTTCTCGGGTCCTGATCATGAAAACGTGGCAAAAATTTCCTTCACCCGTCTAGTTTTAAGGTCCTGAAAGCCCATCTGGGCGCGGATTTTTTGACAGTCCAGTCAAAATCAATCTATCCTTTAACCTGCATACACTTCAACTCTGTCAAAGTAGTGATGGGGCAAAATGTAAATCATCGCAGAATGATTTGCGTCGAACTGTAGGCAGGAACAGAACCCACCATGGAAGGAAGGTTCATGCGCACCCAACGAGTCCTTATATTAGATGACGAGTCATCTCTTCGCACCGCACTCTTCAGAGTGCTTGATCGAAAAGGTCTTAATGTCATCACTGCCAACAAAATCGAAGAAGCCAAAGTTTTGTGTCAAGGCGACGTTCCCGTTGATCTTGCTATCGTCGATTTAAATCTCCCTGACGGAGATGGCATTGAATTCATGACTCATTTAAAAGCTCTTCATCCTGCTGCCGAAGTGATCATTCTTACTGGTCATGCCACGATTGAGTCTGCGATTCGCGCAACTCAAAAAGGGGCCTTCCACTTCGTCACGAAGCCTTTCAATCTTGAAGAACTAATGAGCTTGATCGAAAAGGCTCTGACGCATAAGAAGTTACAACAAGAAAACCAGCAACTTCGTTCTGAACTTAATAAGAAATATAAATTTGATCAAATTGTTGGCTCTAGCGACCAGATCCAAGGTGTTTTGCGTTTGATCGAACGCGTGGCAGATTCTGATTCCACTGTCCTTGTGACAGGTGAATCTGGAACCGGCAAAGAGCTGATTGCACGTGCGATTCACTACAACTCCCCGCGTGCTTCCGGCCCTTTCGTGCCTATCAACTGCGGCGCGATTCCTTCTGAACTTCTTGAGAGTGAACTCTTTGGTCATATGAAAGGCGCTTTCACCGGCGCCATCGCCAACCGTGTGGGCCGTTTTGAAATGGCTGACAACGGCACGATCTTCTTGGACGAAATCGGCGATCTTGAACCTTCTCTGCAGGTGAAACTTCTTCGCGCTTTGCAGGAAAGAAGCTTTGAACCCGTGGGTTCAACAAAAACTGTGTCAGTAAATGTTCGCGTGATTGCAGCCACTAATATCAATTTGGAAGAAGCCGTTGACAACGGTCGCTTCCGCGAGGACTTGTTCTATCGTTTGAACGTGATTCCACTGGTCGTTCCCGCTTTGCGTGAACGCAAAACTGATATTCCTTTGCTTCTGACTCACTTCATGGACATCTTCAATAAAACGAAGGGCCGCGGATTGACGGGCATCGCATCAGACGCCTTGGACTGCTTGGTGAATTATGCTTGGCCTGGAAATATACGTGAGCTTGAAAACCTAGTCGAGCGCATGACAATTCTTAAAGGTCATGGCTCCATCGAAGTCAGCGACTTGCCTCCAAAGTACAAATCCAGTCGCACTGTTTCGACAGATGTGGGCAACTTGGAAATCCCTGATAGTGGTATGGACTTTAACACCGCTGTTGATACTTTTGAAAACACGTTGATCCTGAAAGCACTTGAAAAAACAGGATGGAATCGCAACCAGGCAGCCGCTTTGTTGAGATTGAATAGAACAACCTTGGTAGAAAAGATCAAAAAGAAAGGTCTCACTCCACCAAACGAAGTCACACCTACCTAGACAATTTAAAATCTGAATCAGCCCCTGTCCCCCAGGGGCTTTTTCTTTCATTCCGCAAAAGGTGCCAGGCACCTTTTGCTTCACTCAATGTGTCAATATTCGGATCGAGAGCAAACTCCAGCCAAGATTCAGCTCAATAGACTCAAGGATGATATTTGCAGAGCGTCCTTACATTGAGGTGAAGAATGCCCCGCCCTAAACACATCGTTTCTAGTGATTTTCCTTATCACGTCACGGCTCGCTGCCATAATCAGAACTTCTTTTTCGATCTAGAACTTGAGGCTGTTTGGCGAATCATGCAGCGCCACCTCATTGAGCTTCAATCAGAATACAAATTCCAAATTCATGCCTTCCTTTTGATGGGCAATCACTTCCACCTTCTCACGACAACCCCCGACGGAAATTTGAGTGAGGGAATGCACTATTTTATGAGCTCCTCGAGTAAATGCATTAACTTAATGTCGCAAAAAAAGAATCAGGTTTACGGTGATAGATTCCACCGAAGTCTCATTAGAAACGATCACTACCTTTTTAATGTCTTAAAATATACTTATAGAAACCCGGTTGAAGCGGGAATATGCAATAAAGTTGAGGAATATAGATATAGTACTCTTCAAGAATGTTTGGGACTAAAGGAATCGTCTCTCAACTTTAAAAATAGCTTTATAGACAGCCTAAACGAATCGCCCCAAGCCATTCTCAGATGGCTTAATACTCAGCCCAGAAAAGAAAACACCGAGGCGATAAGCAAAGCCCTATTGAGAGCAAATTTCAAACTGGCAAAATGCCGCACACGAAATATGCCCCACCCCTTGGAGCACCAAAAATACTGACACGCCGAGTGAAGCAAAAGGTGCCTGGCACCTTTTGCGGATTATTTTTTCACAAATAAGTGAAGCATTTCGAAGAGAGCATCCATGCCTGCAAGGGCCGTGATGTCGCTGGTGTCATAGGGTGGTGAGATTTCCACGACGTCGCCGCCGACGAGGTTTGGAATTGTGAGGGCGCGGAAGATTCTTTGCACTTCGTAAGTTGTCAGCCCACCTGGCACCGGTGTGCCTGTTCCTGGTGCACAGGATGGATCCAAGTTGTCGATGTCATAGCTAATGTAAGTCGGTGTTTCATCGAAGGTTGGAAGCGTCTTTAAGAAGTCATTGATGTTTTGATTGCGGATCTCGTCCACTGTGATCACGCGAATACCGTGTTTGTTCACGAAACTTAAATCATCGCCACCAGCCAATGGACCGCGGATACCGATTTGCACCATCTTCTTAGGATCAACCAAACCTTCTTCCACCGCATGGCGAGCAAATGCACCATGATGGTATTCACAACCCCAAGCCGCCGGATATGTATCCAGATGTGCATCGAAGTGGACAAATGCCAAAGGCTTTCCATATTTTTTGCGAAGCGCACGCAACACCGGCAATGTTGTGGAATGGTCTCCGCCAACAGATAAAAACTTTTTATTGTGTGACAGGACTTCGCCAACAAATTTTTCAATGCGCTCATAAGTTTGGTTTTGATCGATGGGCACTGTCGGGCAATCGCCAATATCAGCGACTTTGAGTTTTTCGAAGAAGTTTTCCATGCGAGTCATATGAAAGCCACGGCCTAAGGCAGAAACCTCTCTCACTTTTGTCGGAGCAAAACGGGCTCCAGGTCTGTATGAGACACCGCCGTCGTAGGGAATTCCAAAGATTCCAACATCATAGTCAGCGTCGACGGCAACATAAGGCAAACGGAAGAAAGTTTTAATCGCAGAAAATCGAGGAAACTCGCGTCCGCTCAGTGGTTTGTATTCCATATTGACTCCTGATTTATCTACCGACTAGATTACCGCGAATGAGCGCAAAATACGAACACAAAGAGCATCATAAAGACGACCATAAATCATTGATACAGTGGTACAAAAAGAACAAACGATCTCTCCCGTGGCGCGCTAGCAAAGATCCCTACAAAATTTGGCTCTCCGAAGTAATGCTGCAGCAAACCACGGTCGTTGCGGTCATTCCCTACTTCGAAAAATTTCTAGAAAAGTTTCCCACCGTCCAGGACTTGGCTAAAGCTCCCGAACAAGACGTTCTCGAAGCGTGGGCTGGTCTAGGTTATTACTCTCGCGCCCGCAATCTTCATAAGGCTGCCAAGGCTTTGGCTGAAAATGGCTTTCCCGAGACTGCGGCAGAGCTTTTAGAGCTTCCAGGATTTGGCCCTTATACTTCCAGAGCGGTCTCGAGTATCGCCTTTGGAGAAAAAGTCGGTGTCTTAGATGGAAACGTCATCCGCGTTCTTTCTCGCAAGTATGGTTTGAAAACAGAATGGTGGAATAATAAAGCGCGTGCTGAACTCCAAACGATCTCGGATCAGTTGGCAGCCTTTGGGCAATCCGATTCATTGAACCAAGGCCTCATGGAATTAGGAGCCACAGTTTGCACGCCACAAAAAGTCATGTGTGTGTTGTGTCCATGGTCTCAGGATTGCGTGGCCCGCGACAAAAATTTGATCGAGAAATTGCCCTTGAAAAAGCCACGCAAACAAAGTGAGGTCTGGGTCTGGAAACCGCTTGTCGCAATTAAGGACAACAAGGTTGCATTGATTCAAAATGACTACGCCCCTTTTCTGAAAGGCCAATGGATTTTCCCTGGGGAAATTGCCATGGAGAAAAGCAAGCCTAAGGACTATGATGTTAAACATAACATCACCCATCACGATATTTTTATTCAAATCACTCAGAAAAAAAGCCTCGCCGGCCGAAACATTCAGTGGGTAAACTTGAAAGAACTCAAGAAGGTGAATCCATCTTCTCTGTTGCAAAAGGTTTTACAAAAGGTATTCCAAAAAGTTTCACAATAAGTTTCACATAAGGTTGATATATGAAATGGACTTTGAAGATCACTGCTTTGATGGGGTTGCTTTGCGGCTGTTCCCATTTAAGTCTTACCAAAGATCTTCTCTCTCCTGACTATCTGCTTAGCAAAGGTTCCAAGCAGATCACTTTTCAAGGCGACAACGAACACCCTCGTTTTTCTCCGGATGGAACGAAGTTAATTTACGCCAGCCGCTCTCGCCCCCTTCACAAGGGTCTGCAAATCTATGAAATGGATCTGACAAAAAATAAAGAGCGTCGCGTGACGTTCTCGGATGGCGACGCCTTCGATCCCAGCTATGTCAGTGACACGGAAATTCTTTATGCGTCGACCACAGACGAAATCAAAGAAAGTCCTTTCATCAATAAGAGTTTCAATAAAGACTTTCCTCCTTCAGATCTCTATATGAGTGATCGCTTTGGTGGAGAGATCTTGCGACTTACCGAACAGCCTGGCTTCGATGCCGAGGCTTTGTTTGTCCCTCACCCTGTGAAGCCCTTCATTCTGTTCACATCCTATCGTGGCGACCTTATGGGCGTTTATCGCATGGACTTGAAAAATCTTTTTATCAGTCTGATTTCAGCGGATGGAGAAAAAGAGCGACGCTTCCCAACTATCGCAGCCGATCTGAAGCAGATTGCTTTTATCGAAAAAGATAAAAAGACCCAGGAACAAAATCTGATGCTTTTCACCGTCAAGGGCAAAAAGTTGGAAGTCCTAAAGGGCGGCGATGGCTTGTACCGCGATTTGAACTTCGCGCCACGGTCACCCGCGCGTTTGTTCTATAGCGTTCTTCGAAAAGGGGAAAAGCAATACCAAATTGAATCCTATGACTTAGAGAAGAAGTGCACTCAAGTGGTCTTTAAGGGAACAGACTCCCTGTCCCATCCCGTGGTTTCTGATGACCGCCAAGAAAGACTGGCTTTCGTCAGAAACTTTCAAGATAAGAAACAAATTTACATCGTCAATCTTCCTGAGGACCTCGGCCCCTGCCTTGAAGATCGCTCAACTGCAACACCGACGAAATAGCGATTCTCCCCTTGCAAAGGCAAAGGGGGTCTTGTTAGCCTAAAAGGGTGAAAACTTTGTTGCTCCCTTTCTTATTTCCGCTCTCTGCCCTTGCCGCTCCTCATCCCGCGACAAGCACATCTGCATTGACGGCACCAGAACAAGGGCTTTATTTCCTACACAAAGGCTTCACCCTTAAAACAGATGGCAGCACCTGGCTGCCGGTCGCTGAATCTGAAACTAAATTGCTCGACACGGTTCGCTTTGCCTCCAAAGACAAACCACAAGGTGGCTACCTCAGCATCCGAACTGACAGAGTCGCGAAGAGCGCTTCTTTGGAGCTCTATACACGCAAATGGATGCGCGATTATCCCAACTACGGCTTTGAAGTCCTTGCGACGAAACAGTTTTCATTGAATGGTCAACCTGCCTTAATTGTCGATCTGCTTTCACGCACAAAAGGAAAGCAAATACGCCAAGTCGTTCTGAAGAACGAAGATAAAGTTGCCATCATGACTTGTATGGATGCGAAAGAGGCTTTCAGCGCCTCTCTGCAACAGTGCAATCAGATCATCAAGACCTTCCGCTGGACGACACCGGATGCACCGAGTGCACCCGCTATCAAAAAATAATCAGACTACTGTAGCGAATAAGTTAAATTCAAACCGACTGCTCGGTAGTCATATAAACCCTTGGCCACATTTGAATTCGCACCATCCACATAGAAGTCCAAGCCCCACTTTGGTGTAAAGTTGAACATCACACCAAAAACAAAAGGGAACAAGGGTGTGTTCACGCTATTCACTTTGCAGGTGACATCCCCGGTACATGACTTGGTGATATTGATTGCGACATTAAAGCCCAAATAGAATCCCACTGATTCAGACGGCTTGAACATGATATCCACCGGAATATCCAGATAATCCAGATTGTATTGAACCTTGGCTCCAGTGATATCATTTTCACTCTCGATGGGCCTTTGCGTGTACAGCAGTCCCGTGCGAAAATGTGCGACTCCGCCTTCCAGAGGGTGATGATAGTAACCTCCAAACTGCATCCCGGTCTTCGAGTTCGTGGAAATGCTCGCCCCAGCAACATTGCCCGATTGCTGACGAGCTCCCAGCTCCAAACCGTAATCTTTCGCGGCTTGAGCTGTGCCGGCCGCATTGAAAAGAAACATCGCCATTACCAAAAATAACTTTTTCATTCACACCTCACCTCGTTGTTAACGACGGCCACCGCCGCCACGAAATCCTCCACTAGCGCGCGCACCACCCCCGCGTAACCGATCGGGTTGGCTTGCTGCGGGACGCTCTGCCATGCTACTGGGCTGCCTGACAGGCTCTGCACTCCGGGTCTGATGCAGGTTCTCTAACTGACCCGTATTTCCTCGATTTACATCCTCCCAGGCGCCCGGCCCCTGATACTGTTGCCACTGACCATCTGGGTTGCGACGATAAACCTGACCATCATGTCCCGCATAAATTTCATTGCTGCCATGACCTCTGACAAACTTCGTATTTCCGACAGTATTCACATTGAATCCGCGACCACCACTGCCCGTGACAACAGTGTGAGTCCCCCAATTGTGATAGACGTTGGTGACAGAAATATTCACGTAGATTCCGCCCCAACAACAAGAGCCCCAACCCCACGGATACATAATCGAGCCCATGGAGTAGCCCATGTAAAACCCATCCGAATATCCCCAACCATAGCCAACGCCGAATCCATATGTCGCGGGAGCTGGATACCAAGCCGACTCTGAAATATAGGAAGGATAGACATAGCCAGTGCCATACACGATGGTTCCATCTGCAGAAACAAAAGTTCCATGATAGCCCGGCGTATATCCCACGGTGACTGAGTCATCCGAGACTCCATAGATATGCACATAGGTCACATAATAAATTGGCGAAGAGGACGGCATTTTGTAAATGTCATCGGGAACAACAACCGCCACACTCCACGGACCCGCTCCGGAGGAAGATGTAAACCACACTCCATCCTGAACGGCATAGAATTGCTTTTCAGTGACTTGAATGATTGGAGTGTTGCAGTTTTCCGCAAACTTCAAATTGGTTCCCGCAATGGCCGCCCATTTCTGAGCTCCGTCACATTCAATATTTTTTGGCTTCAGATCTTTTTTCACCTCAGCCATTTGAGGAATTTTACTGACGATCTGAGCTTCCTTGGATTGCGGCGATCCGGGAACAGAAACAAGAACTTCCGCCACCGGGCTGGTTGTTGGAATTTTCGCAAAGTCCTTTGGCAAGTCTCTGCCAGAAACGTAACTCCATGGACCACTCTTTAAATTTTTAGCGGTGAACCAACGCCCCGTTACCAGAACAAAATAATCTTGTGTGTTTGAATCTAAAAATATCGAGTTAGGAGAGTTCGCCATATACAGCAAACCCGTTTTTTGAACAGCTTGAAACTTTGGCTCCCCTTCACTCTGCAAAAGCTCTGCGGGCTTGGTAGAAATGTAGATGTCCGGAATCACACTTGGGGCATAAATCGACTTCCCATCTGATGTCTTTCCATCCATCGGATCGATTTTTTTGTTTTTAACCAAGTCATCTTTTATGATCACAAATTTAGATCCTGGAGCTTTTGCAACCTTATAAGGACCCATCAACTCCGGAGCTGAAAACCATCGCCCTATTCCCCAGATGTAATACTCTTTTTTATCTTCATGCATAATGAGAGCACTGGTGTTGATAACTCTTTTTACTTCCTTCGCCCCTTTGGATTCACCCCACACCGGATCCCCGGAAACCATCACTAAAATCCCAGGCCTTGTGATATAGATAAAATTAGGAACGACATTCTTAATATCAGGAGCTGGCCGATCTCCTTCGGAAACCTGCACATCGCGATTTTTAATCAAAGATTGGTAGGAAACTTGGTACTGTTTTCCTGCAAAGATTTCTTCAATCTGTCGTTGCAATTCCTGAACGTCAAATTTGCCAGCCGGCAATTGTACATTTGAGATTTTAATATTGCTCAATGTAACAACATTGGTTTCCTTATTAATTAGCGCCTTCCCTTGAATGCGAAAGCTTCCGAAATATTCCTTTTTATCACGTGAGAATCTGAAAGCAGAAGTGGCAGTCACCATGCCCTCTTGTAAAGAGTCCACTTGCGGCTGAAACATAGTGATGGCTTGCTTATTTTCGAATGAAAATTCTTTGGGCCAAACCAAATCGGTGGAAGCTTTTTTGGCGGCAATTGCCACAGAAATATAGGAGCTAAATAACAAAGCCGTTAAAAGCCATCTCATAGTTTTCCCCCATTGAATCTATCCTAAGGACAGATTCGCAAAGGGGGTATGAGCTTGGGTAAAAATCAAAGTTTTGTGCTTATGTGTTCTTTCGCAACCACTCAGCCATTGGCAAAGCGAAGTATGTGAAGATCACATCGGCGCCGGCTCTGCGCATGGAATACAAAGTTTCCACCATAGCGCGAGTTTCATCAATAAGGCCGTGTTTCGCGCCCAACTTGATCAATCCATATTCGCCGCTGACATTGTAGGCTGCCACGGGAATGTTCGTGTGAGCTTTCACTTTGGCGATGATATCCAGATAACTCAGAGCCGGTTTTACCATTACGATGTCAGCACCTTCGGCAACATCCAGATCAATTTCGCGAAGTGCTTCGCGAGAATTTCGGAAATCCATTTGATAAGTTTTTTTATCACCAAATTTTGGAGCAGAATCCAGGGCTTCACGGAATGGACCGTAGAAACTGGAAGCATATTTTACCGAGTAAGACAAAATTCCTGTATCAATAAAACCAGCAGAATCCAAAGCTTCACGAATCGCTCCCACGCGACCGTCCATCATGTCAGAGGGCGACACAATGTCCGCGCCATTTTGTGCATGGACAAGACACATCTTTGCCAAGATCTCGACAGTTTCGTCATTGACGATAACCCCGTTTCTGACCACGCCATCATGACCATCCGAAGAGTAGGGGTCCAAAGCCACATCTGTGATCAAAGTGACGTCAGGGTACTTATCGCGAATCATTCTCAATGTGGTTGGCAAGAGGCCATTGGGATTTAGTGATTCAGTTCCAGTTTGGTCCTTTTTTGACTCTGGTAAAGCTGGAAAAAGGTCGAAGCTTTTGACCCCCAATTCCACCGCTTTTCCCACTTCCTGAAGGATCATATCGGGACTTTGACGAAAAATTCCAGGCATGGAGGCAATTGCTTGCATTTGACCTTTGCCTTCGCATAAAAACAGGGGCAAAACGAGCTGAGAAACGCGTAATTCTGTCTCTGCCACCATTTGGCGCAGGGCTTCAGATTTGCGATTTCGTCTCGGTCTTTGAGTGAGCTTCATAATACCTCCACCTGGGGTTTGAATCTTGGTTTAGATGACTAGCGGCAGATGACTTTTCGCACGTGGCGATGACATTTCAATGACACTTTAATGAAAGTTTACTGATACACCTAATACCCATGGAAGATATACTTCTCGTTCACAGAAAATCCAATCGAAACTTTTCCGAGGCCCTGCAAGACGCCGCGATCTGGAAAACATGTTTGCGCAAAATTCTTTTTTGTCGCGAAGACGAGTTGAATAATTTTTTGGATTACCTGGAACCCGAAGACAAAGTTCTTCGCGGCGAAGAGGCTCTTACACTTCTTCTGGAAATTCTTT